>JBNKDZ010000291.1:0-3307 GCA_050288525.1 Cyclobacteriaceae bacterium | reverse complement strand
GAGGTCAAGATATACCATCATATGGTTAAATTGCGACAGTAACGGATATATTTTTGATATTTTACCGTATTTTCTTGTGGCAGTGAGTACAGGAAACGCCTTTAATCCGGCACTTTTAAGGAGGTTTAGAAGTAAAAGATTTAATTCCGACGAACTTCCGGATTTATTTTTAATGAAATCATTATAACGCTGTTCAGTATAAAGTTGATAGTTTTTATTCCATCTGAAATTTTCGCGGATAAAACGCATTATTGTTTTAGTTTTTTCTTCGGGAGTTAGGGTGGTAAGGTTCAGTCCTTCAATAAGTTCGTCCGAATTATTTTCCTTATTCAGGTACGAACGGATACGAAAATCGGATAATATTTCCTGTGATAGTGTTTTCCATGTATCCAGAACCTGTACTGTACTTATTCCCTGGTTGGTGCCTATTCTGTAATACTTAACAAGCTGGAACCGGATTTTCTCAGCATAATCAAGGACCTGATATACAAAATTCTGTGTTTTAAGAGGAGGGAGATCTTCCAGAATCCACGTGTTTGTGGGGGTATCACCATACTTGCTTACCAGTTTTGACCCGCTCATGATCATATTGTATTGCAAAACATCCGGGATTTTTACCCGAAGTTCACTTCTCAGTACTGGGATATCCTTTTGGAAATACCAATCTTCCAGAAAGTAAAAATTATCTGAATTTATGGTGTACTGATATTCCAGGATGGAGCCTACTTTTATTTTAGGGAACGTAAATTTTTTAACATTCCAGTGGGCATCGGTGTTTTCCTGGAAGATATCCTGTTTTCGTACTTTGGTGTAAATAATTTTACCCTGATCATCCAGGTTGATGGTTTGAGCGCGAATTTGAGTAATTCTTTCCAGATTGTCCTCGCTCCAAAACGGAAGGGTAATATTTGCATTGGTAAAACCTTTTTTGCTAATGATCTTTATTCGTACATGCCTCTGGATCAATAAATTCTTGTTTTTATAAATTATCCGGCCGTAATCATGCAGGCACACCGCTCCGGCGGAAGGATCCAGAGATGTTTTCTGAAAGGCAAACTCCTCTCTGCTGACCTCACCCCATTTTATAGAGGGTTGAGCTGTTAAATCTCCTGCAGAAACAAACAGATGTAGGATAATAAGATATTTATAATAAATTCTTTTCAGTCTCACAACGAAAATCCGACAGTTAAGCCTAAAACGTACTCCAAAATAAAAAAATAAAATCGTATATCGTTCTATGAGATATAAACTGATTTCAGTTTGTCACAAGAAAAGATGAAAAATCCTGATTCATTCATGGATTTCAATTAGTTTTGAATTTAATTTATTGTGGATGTTTTATGTCGAATGAAAAAGAGCTTTTCCTGTTAATAAAAAATTCTGATCACAAAGCCTTCGAAATACTATTCAGATTATACTATGTACCTTTAAAAAAATTCGCGAAGCATATTCTTGAGGATGATGATTCAGCAGAAGATATTGTTCAGGAAGTATTTATCAGGCTCTGGGAAAACCGTAAGTCTCTTGAAAATTCAGCCCCGGGCTCATATTTATACCGGATTGTAAAAAACAAAGCCCTGAATCTGATCCGTCATAACACCGTTAAACTCCGACATGTTGAAGAGGTTCTTAAAGCATCGGATAACTTTTATGAATCGGAATTTGAACAATCGGATATCCAAACGATGATATCTCAAAGCATTGATAAATTGCCTGAACAATGTAAAAGAATTTTTAAAAAAAGCAGGATGGAAGGTTTAAAGCATCAGGAAATTGCGGATGAATTGAATATTTCGGTTAAAACAGTTAAAAATCAAATCGGCAAAGCGTTAAAGATCCTCCGTGATGACCTTAAGGATGTTAATACGATCCTGTTGATCCTCGTCCTGCAATCTATTTCAGAAAAATTTTAATATACGCATAGGTCCTTTTACTGACTTAAGTGTTCTATAATTGATGATGGATATGAAAGCACATAATTCATTTAATGCTGAATGGGATATAATAACCACTATCCTTGATAATACTGCAAGCAAGGCGGAAAGAAAATTATTCGACCAATGGCTCAGTGAAGGAAGTAACAGACAGTTTTTTAAGGAGATAAAACATGTATGGAATAAGTCGGGGGATTTGGCGTATTGTTACGGCGATGAGACAAATACAGCCTGGGAAAGCATCAGAGAAAAAACCATTCAGAAATCCTATTTGCTAAAAAGGAAGAAGACCAGAGCAATACGTTTTCTTCAGGTTGCGGCTGCGATACTGTTATTGGTTGTAGCAGGTAGGCTAATGTTCTTTTCCAATACTCAGAAGATCGAAAGCGGTGAAGCGATTATGGCAAACTATATGCTTCCTGACTCAAGTATTGTTAGTCTGAATATTGAAAGTGCATTAACGTATAAAACGGACTTTAAAGGAAAATACAGAGAGGTATGGCTTAATGGTGAAGCGTTTTTTGATGTAAAACCAGATAAGGAAAAACCATTTATAATCCATGTTGACGAGGGTGATTTCAGGGTATTGGGAACCTCCTTTAACATAAAAGCCCTGGAGTCAGGATCTTTGGTTACGTTGAATGTAGAAACAGGGTCTGTACAATTCTCTTCTAATGAAATTAAAAAACCGGTTATAACAGAGGAAGGTTCATCGATTTTATTTAACCGAATGGATAAAACTATTCATAAAACTGTTTTAGACCCGAACTATCTCGCATGGAAAACAAAAAAGATAATTTTTAAGGATACACCGATGACAGAGGTCGTAACATGTCTGGAATCGGTATATCATAAACAGATACATATAAAAGATGACAGGTTAAAAGAACTGAATTTTTCTGCAAAGTTCGATGACCAGTCATTGGAAAAAATATTAAAAGTATTAGCGCTGACTTTTGATCTTGAAATTAATGAAGTTAATGGAGTCATTGAGCTGGCTATATCTGAAGAATAGCAGACAGCTGGGTATTTAATTTAAAATTATGATTAGTAAAAAACGATTCAGGAATAGCAATATTCTATGGATATTTTTATGGGGTCTTCTGTTTTGCGTTCCGCTTTCAATAGCAGCGCAAAATGAAGGTGTTACCATTTCCTTTAAAAATAAAACGTTGAAAGAAGCACTTGATATGTTGGGAAAAGCCACAACCTATTCCTTTGCCTATCAATCTGAAATATTACCTACCGATTACCGAATTAATCAGTCGTTTAAAAACGAAAAAATGCCTGATATTCTTTCAGAGCTGTTAAAAGGAACCGGTATAGAATTTAAAATTCTGGATGAACAGATCGTTTTAAAGGTAAAAAAGAAA
>JBNKDZ010000290.1:0-4255 GCA_050288525.1 Cyclobacteriaceae bacterium | reverse complement strand
AAACAGTCTTGGGACGATAAATCCTGTTAAAGAAATAATTGACCTGGCACATGCTGCCGGATCTGTAGTATTGGTAGACGGCGCTCAGGCAGCGGCACACCTCGACATTGATGTACGCAAACTTAATTGTGATTTTTATGCTTTTTCTGCCCACAAGATGTACGGACCAACCGGCACGGGGGTTTTATATGGAAAACGTAAGCTGTTGGAAAGCATGGATCCATACCGTTCGGGTGGTGAAATGATTGGCGAGGTGACTTTTGAAAAGACCACCTACAACGATATTCCATATAAGTTTGAAGCCGGAACACCAAACATTGCTGATGTTATTGCTTTTAATACTGCTATTGAGTTTATAAACAGAATAGGTAAAAAAACCATTCGTGAGCATGAGAACCTGCTTTTAAAACGTGCAACAAAAGCATTGGAAGTGATTGATGGGGTAAAAATAATTGGTACCGCAACGGAAAAGGCCGGCGTTGTCTCATTTGTTGTTGAGGGCTTGCATCATTTTGATCTTGGAATGATGCTGGATGCAAAAGGTATCGCAGTACGGACCGGCCACCACTGTACACAACCTCTGATGCAACGGTTCGGAATTGAGGGTACCACGAGGGCTTCTTTTTCTGTTTATAACACTTTGGAAGAAATTGAGTTCTTTATAGAGAGTTTGAATAATATTATAGATAAATGGAGGTAAGCACAAACATTCCGCCATCGATAGATAAAATACAGGAAGATATCATTGATGAGTTTTCCATTCTGGGAGACGATCGTGAGACTACTGTATTTTATATTATGGAGATCGGCCAGAAACTGGAGGAGCTGGATGAAAAATTTAAAACAGATGATAATATCATCAAGGGATGTCAGTCGAAAGTATGGCTGACAGCCAGCCTTGTGCAGGACCGGGTATATTATTCAGCAGACAGCAACACTGAACTCACGAAGGGGCTTATCAGTCTGCTTGTCAGGGTATTATCCGGACAAAAAGCTGATGAAATCCTCGATGCTGATTTGTTCTTTATTGAAAAAATCGGAATGGGACGAATTATTGGATCCCAGCGATCCAACGGACTCGTAGCTATGATCAAACAAATGAAGCTTTATGCTTTGGCATTTAAAAGCAAACTTGATTCAAAATGAACAGTTCGGAATTAGAAAAAAATGATGTAATACTCAGAGACAGGGTTATCGAAGCCATAAAAACGGTCTATGATCCCGAGATCCCTATTGATATTTATGAACTTGGGCTGATCTATGAGATAGCCGTATACCCTGTCAACAATATATTTGTGAAAATGACCCTTACATCTCCCGCCTGTCCGGCGGCTGAAGTGATCCCCGCCGAGCTGGAATCAAAATTGCGGCAACTTCCGGAGGTAAACGATGTTCAGATCGAGATAACCTTTGATCCTCCATACAATCCGGATATGATGTCTGAAGCCGCGAAGCTTGAATTAGGCTTTTTATAAAAATAATAATTGTTGTATATGTATCCAGAAGAATTAGTACGTCCTATCCGAAGCGAATTAGCTTCAATAGGCTTTAAAGAATTGCTCCACCCTGATGAGGTGGACGAATATCTGAAAGATCCCTCGGGAACAACGCTGCTGGTCATCAATTCAGTTTGTGGTTGCGCTGCCGGATCGGCAAGGCCGGGAGTGAAAATGGCGTTGGAGAAAGCCTCCAAAAAGCCCAATTCCCTCACAACGGTATTTGCCGGAGTTGATACAGAGGCCACGGAAAAAGCCAGAGAATACACACTCCCCTATCCGCCTTCATCACCATCCATTGCGTTATTTAAAGATGGTGAATTGGTTCATTTTGTTGAGCGACATCATATTGAAGGTCGTTCTGCTGAAGTGATCGGAGAACACCTGGTGGGTGTCTTTGAAGAATATTGTTAAAATTTAAACCAAGGCCGGAATTTTCCGGCTTTTCATTTTTGAAAAACCTCTTTCTCAGGACGGATTTTTTGGTATTGAGCCTTTAACTCAAGGAGCATATCTGATGCTTTTTTTTCTGCTGTATCCTGATATAAATTACCGGATTGTACAAGATCGTCGATTGCCAGCATTATTTCTCTTTCCTCACTGGTCCACAGAGCGCTATACCAATCTTTTTTTATCGGACACATAGCGTTCCAATCTTCAACCCATCTTTCATCGAACCATGGCCCTTCAACCCTGTTAATCATAGTCCATATTCTTTTTTCAATTCCCTTAAAAAGCTCCTCTTTGAAACGATCATCAATATCGCTAAATATCAATTCCAGAGCGATATGTTTAAAGGTCAATACCCATGAACATGAATTTTTCTCTGCCAGTCTTTTTATTTGTCCGATCCATCCTTCGTTATCGTACTTAAAATTATACTTTCCGGATAATAATTCTGATAAACATTTAGTAAAGTTTTGTTTACCAGCCCCTGCTTCAAAGCCATGAATAAAGCTGATTATATTCATCTTATCTTCCTGAAGGATGAACATTCTGGTATATGTGACAAAATGAAGGATATTTTCTTTCTCTGAACCACTCATAGTTATTAGGATTAATTTTTGAATTGAAAATCTTATAGGACCGGAAGAAGTATAATTTGTTTATTTTTCAATGATCATAACTAAAAATTATCTCTCGTCCGTATTTGTTAATATGTAAATAATTGTAGATTTAAGCTTTAATATGATTAACTTTCTTACAATAAAGATACAATAAAACCCTCTGAACACATCACTATCAACACTCAAATAATAAGATGGATCAAGAAAAAAAACAGATTATAATAGCCTTGGGCACAGACAATAAACTAATCCCACTGGTAGCTGCTCTTTTAAAATCCATTGAGATGAACAGCCGCCCTTCTATGATAAAAGTGTATTTATTCTGCGATCACGTTTCAAAAAAAAATATAACAAAACTCCGAAATAGTGTAAAACTTGAACTGAAGTTTGTCAATATCACAAAAAGTCTGATGCGTCGTATTCCCGATTCCATCGGGCATATTCCAAATGTCACTTATATCCGCCTTTTTATGCCTGAAGTGCTCAAGGAACACAACAAAATGATTTATATGGATATTGATATGCTGGCATTAGGCAATATGGAGAAACTCTGGGATATTCCGATGGATGGAAATATTGTTTTAGCCTGTCTGAATTTAAACTATAAAAAAATGGGTCATGAAAAGTCGGGGATCTATGATTTTGAAGCTTTAAATATTGATCCGGAAGCTCCCTATTTTAATTCGGGCATTATGGTTATTGACATTAAAAAATGGAATGAAGAAAAGATTGGCGAAAAGGTTGCCGGAGTATTACAAAATGAGTTAAGCAAAAGCTTTATGATGGACCAGGCAGGGCTGAATGTAGTATTATACAACAAGTGGAAAGCAATAGACACGCGCTGGAACTATCCCCCTCATATATCTGACCTCACCGATCCTCCGTATGTAATCCATTTTAACGGTCGAAAACCTATATTTTATGATTACGATGGAAAACATCAGGACCTGTTCTTTAAATATCTTCATATGACAGAATGGAAAAATACAGGAACATATGGTTTTATCCGGAAGACCTTCATTAAACTTCCGATATTATTGCCTCTTTACTTAAAAAAACTGGTTAAGCGATTGATAAAATAATGTTCAGGTACATTTATCCGGATACTATTTTTTCTTTCGCTTCATATACCACCACAGATACCCCACAGATATAAATAAAAACACGGCTGTCAGAGAAAATGACAACGGAAAGTTATCGGGATTGTTGTTATAGCTGTAACCGGATATCACCCCACCGAAACCTATTCCGATTTCTAGTGCAATAAACATAGTGGCTAGGGCACGGCCACGATATTTATCATCTGCCAAATCAATTGTCCATGCAAAAATCGTAGGAACATTGATCCCTACAGCTATTCCGAAGATGAATGCCCAGATAAAAAATTCCCAAAACGTTGTTGACCATCCGATAAATGACATCGTTATACCGTATATCAATAATCCAAAGAAAAGCACTTTTTCCCTGCCAAATTTATCGCTCCACTTGCCTGAGACAAGACGGGTAAGGATGGAAGACATAGTAAAGATGGTATAAAAAATCCCCTTATCCTGACCAAGATGTTTGCTGAAATCAGGCACAATAGTAAGAACAGCGCCAAAAGCTACCGAGGAAAGGATCATTACTATTGACGAAGGAATTGCCCTTGGTTCGAATACATCCACCCACTTTAACTTCAGTAAACTGAATTTA
>JBNKDZ010000289.1:0-1625 GCA_050288525.1 Cyclobacteriaceae bacterium | reverse complement strand
GATCTTTATACCGGCACCGGTACCATAGCAAATTATATGGCAGATGCTGCCGGCAGAGTTGTTGGAATTGAAATTATTGATGAGGCCATTCATGATGCACGTATTAATTCAGAGATCAATGACATACATAATACCGTATTCCTTACCGGTGACATTAAAGAAACGCTGAACGAAGACCTGTTCCGTCAATATGGTTCTCCTGATGTTGTGATCACAGATCCTCCCAGGGCCGGTATGCATGCGGATGTCGTTGAGACATTATTAAAAATAAAACCGAAAAAGATTGTGTATATCAGTTGCAATCCGGCCACACAGGCTCGCGACCTCGCTTTACTATGTGAAGATTATTCCATTAAAGAGATCCAGCCGGTAGATATGTTTCCACATACGCATCATCTTGAAAATATTGTTTCACTTTATCTGAATACCCATGACAATAATGAATGATCCTGAACTCAGCGGAAAATACCTTGGCACCATCACACAGGATTTTATCAAGGTATCAGACAACCTAAAAGAAGCTTCCTATCAAATACGAAAAAGAGGCTTTTCAGACTATCCGATCTTTCCGGTATCAAAAAATGAGATCCCGATAGGCAATATCCTTTATAAAAAGGAAGAAGTGCATACAGAATGGAATTATTATGTTACGTATGTGGATGAGTTTGTACAGCGCAAGCTTATCAAAGAAGAAAACCTGGACCTTTTCAAAGAGACCTACAAAGATCCGGATGAGTTTTGTTGCCTTTTTGTAATCGATGGAGAGTTCAATAATTTTGTTTTTGTCCCGTATCCTGAGGAATAGGTCTGATCTCCTGAAAGCCAGGTTAATATTTTACATCGAAGGAATTGTAATCTTTACATGGTCCTGCATGTACATCCACATATTCCACGTGTGCCCATCCTGGCCCTTTTTTGCATAAATTCAGAAAGGCTTCCAGTTGTTCGGACGTTCCCTCTGCTTCAATATAAACCTCACCACCGGCAAGATTTTTAACGATACCCTTTATCCCTGTCTTCCGGGCAGCCTCTTTGGAAAAAGCCCTGTACCCTACTCCCTGTACCCTTCCGGAAACAGTTAACGATAAATGTTGTTTATCTGCAGACATCTATTGTTCAGTTGCCTCCTTCATGATGGCCACTCCTGCAGATACGCCCAATCTGTCAGCGCCTGCTTCAATCATTTGTTTTGCTGTTTCAAAGTCCCGGATGCCACCGGAAGCCTTAACACCCACGTTGGAATTAATGGTAGCCCGAATCAACTGAATATGTTCAACTTTTGCTCCGGAAGGTGCAAAGCCTGTGGAGGTCTTGACGAAATCCACCCCTGTATCCTGACATAATTTTGATGCATTTACGATCTCGTCGTTGTCAAGGTAAGCTGTTTCAATGATTACTTTAAGCAGACAATCATTCTGATGTGCCAGAATGCTGCTTTTTATCAATTCATCTTTTACACTCTTATAACCTGACTTGAAAGCGGAGATATTCATTACGATATCCAGTTCATTAGCGCCTTCATCAATCGCATGCTTCATCTCATCAAGCTTTGTTTCAGTCGTCTGATAACCAAGAGGAAACCCGATTACTGTCACAAGCTGGATACCTTGTTTTTTTATTTCTCT
>JBNKDZ010000288.1:0-15540 GCA_050288525.1 Cyclobacteriaceae bacterium | reverse complement strand
TGGTTAGATGATAAAATTTCTGATAAAAAGGTTAACATATGGTATCCTGGTGCTTTCAGGGGTGATTATTGTAGTGTTTTTACTTTTTCACGCTCTTCCCGGAGATCCGGTATCGATGATTGCAGGCCAGCGAAGTGACCTTGCCACCAGAGAGTCCATCACCAAAGAACTTGGCCTTGATCAGCCGCTTACAAAGCAGTTTTATCATTATCTGAATGACCTTTCACCAATATCTGTTCATGAACACACAACAGCTAATGAAAAAAAATACCATTACAACATTCTTTTTCATTCGGACAATAAAGTTGTCGTGTTTAAAACCCCCTATCTGAGGCGTTCTTTTCAGACCAATAAAAAGGTGACAGAAATATTGATGAATAATGTGGATGATACCCTCTGGCTTGCGCTTGCAGCTATGATTATCGCAACATTCTTTGGAATTGGATTGGGAATTATTGCTGCCATGAAACAAAACACAGCAATTGACCATACCATCCTTTCGGTATCCGTTTTTGGTATCTCAATCCCTTCGTTCGTTGCAGCAATTATTATGGCAATGGTATTCGGATATTATCTGAGCGAATATACCGGATTGAATCTGACCGGACAATTATGGGTTAACGATCCTGTATACGGACGTCAGCTGCAATTAAAAAATCTTATTTTGCCAGCAATAACACTTGGAATACGACCATTATCCATCATTGTTCAGCTGACAAGAAGTTCCATGCTGGAAGTATTGTCACAGGATTATATCCGGACAGCTCATGCCAAAGGCCTGAAATACTATTCGGTGATATTGAAACACGCTTTAAAAAATGCCTTAAATCCGGTTATAACGGCAGTGTCCGGATGGATGGCTACCTTGATGGCCGGAGCGTTTTTTGTGGAGTACATTTTTGACTGGAAAGGCTTGGGATATACGACAATCAAAGCCGTTCAGAGTCTTGATTTTCCTGTTGTAATGGGTGTTACCATCTTTGTAGCAACAGTTTTTGTAATAATAAATGTAATGGTTGATCTGCTATATGCAGTTATTGACCCAAGAGTACGACTATCATAATGAAAAATATATTTTTAGTAGGGATGCCGGCATCCGGTAAAAGCAGCCTTGGAAAGATTCTCGCACAGGAACTGGATGTGAAATTCCTGGATCTTGATCAGATTATCGTAAAAAAGGAAGCATGTACAATTGAGGAGATCTTTCGTAAAAAAGGTGAAGAAGCCTTCCGGAAGATAGAGCGCGGCGCATTGATAAAAATATTTTCGAAGAAAAAGCCATTTGTGCTTGCGACAGGAGGAGGAGCCCCCTGCTTTTTTGATAATATGGAGCTGATGAATAAACATGGTATAACAGTCTATCTGAATGTAAGCCTGGAAGATCTCTTTCAGAAATTGCTTCGAAAAGGGACTGAAAAAAGGCCATTGCTCAAAGGTCTGACAAAAGATCAGTTGTATGAGGAGCTTAAATCAAAGTATGAGTACCGGCAAAATTTTTATAAAAAAGCCGATATCTCAGTCGATCAGCATTTTGAGGAACATCAAAAAACTGTCGACCGGATAATCGAAGCGCTTCAAATATCAGAAAAGTACACCACCGCTTAATACCATATGAACATTGCTGTTGTTGATGTCAACAACAGGACTTTCAAAGTCCGGATTATCAAGCGTATATGGGTAGTAAACACTTTTATAGTTGCTAAAGATCGCTGCCAGATCCAGATAGAAGTTTTCGGATCGGTATCCTATACCGGCAGTGATATCTGTTATGCTCCTGTCAACAATCTGTGCTGATCTGTATGGATCTGCTTTATAGGCAAAGCCACCTCTCAACCGGAAATTCTCATGTCGGAATTCACCTCCCACCCTGTAATTGAGAACGGATTTGTACATGGCTCTGATGATGTCATTCTGCTCTGTCATAGAAAATGCCCGTTCCCGTAGCCGCATACTTTTGTAGTCAATCCATTCAACATCAGCTGTAATGAATCCGCTTTTACCAAAGAAATATGAAATTCCGCTACTTACTTTCATTGGAGTAGTCATCTCATATTCATAATAATTTAAATCAGATTCGAAATATTCATCTTCAATAACAAAGTCTGATCCATCAAAAGTTGTATAGTCATAATCAGCACCAGGATCCGGATTTGCTATTAAGTTATAATTTGCCAGAAAATAGTCCTCGTAATTATTCATGTCAAATGTATTGTAAATGCTGTTCGAGGCATTGCTGTAATACTCTTTCATTGTGTAATAGGTAGGTGTAACCACCGAAGCCCCAATCGTGAATTGACTTATTGGCCGTAATATTATTCCAAGTGTACCATTGATGCCATACCCGTCAACTTCAAGATCTTCAATCAGGTTTGATCTCCGGACAATGTCGGTTGACAAGCCGGGATATTCCTCTCTGTACGACTTTCGTATATCATATCGTATAGTAGGAAGCCCAAGGCTGGCACCGATGTAAATAACATCATCAAAATTCCCTCCATAACTGATGTTCCACTGGCTTTGGCCGCCACTAACATTAATATACTCTGATTGGCGGGTGCCATAATCAGAAGTTGGAAATTCACCAAAAAATGTCCGTTCGTAAAATCGTTCTTCAGAGCCGTCCGTATAGACATCAAAAAACTCACTAATTAAAAATGTTTCATACGCATTTTGGGCGGCTCCATACAAATTATCGCCTGAAGTGTTTTGATAATTGGCTTCCTGAACATAATAATCAATAATGTCATTATTATAATTCATTCCTGAATAATCGATGTCGTAATTAAATTCGTTAAGTTTTGTGATGGAAAAACCAAAAGATCCTCCTTTCCATCCGTCAGTGTCTTTAGACTTGTTCAGAACTACTCCAAAATTATCAAAATTAAATTTACCTCTGTTACTGGTCATACTTTCTCCCTGGTATGAACTGTTTGTGTTGAAGAAATTTAATGTCGGTGTTATCGTCACTTCGGATCTGTTATAAAATCCCAGACCCGCCGGATTGGAGTATACGCTGCTGATGTCACCGCCAAGGCTAATTTGTGCACCGCCAATACCTTGGATCCGGGCACTTCCTGTGAGGTTGTGCTGACTGAACTGCATAGCCATTTCATGATAATCAAATGCACCTGGTATGTATTGGGCAAATCCTCCGATACTGGACAATAAAAATCCTGCACTTATAAAAAGCGTTTTTAAATTTTTCATGGTAAAAATGATGTTTTGAAATTTAATCTATATGTTTTGGCTCATTATCATACGTCTATCTGCTTCTTGAAGACCGGCTTCCTGAAGAACTTCCTGAGCTGCTCCTGCTTCCTGATGAATAGCCTGAACTACTGCTACTGCTGCTTCTGCTTCCAGATGAGTAACTTGAGCTGCTTCCTGAAGAATAACTTGATCGGCTTCTGCTTCCTGATGAGTAGCTGCTGCTGTTGTTACTGCTGCGGGAAGGAGAAGAGAAACTTCTCGAAGAATTTCCCGAACTACTTCGATAGCTTCCTGACCCGGATGAACTGCCGGAATTCCTGTTGGTGTATGAACCGGAGTTGTTCGACGTAGACCTCTGAGGTCTGTAATTCGTACCTGAGGTAGAGGTATTGTTGTAATTTCCACGTGAACGATAATAGTTGTTCCTGGTGTCCGTCACCCTGCTGGAAGAAGAATTTCTTGTTCTGTTGTTCAACTCATTATTCGATCCGCTGGTGATCCTGCTTATTCGGGCAGACCTGGATGAGGTGCCTGAATTGCTGATCCTTGAGTTAGCGGCAGTGCTTTTTACAGCAGGAGCTGTCGATACCGTTCTGTTTGAACTGCTTCGTGAATATCTCGCTGCGCTGCTTCGCGAATATTTAGGGCCGTAAGAAACGGATCTGTAGTATTCTCTGGAATAAGGATAATAACAATAATTGGAATAACCACCATACCACGAGTTATATCCGTAATACGGGCTGTAATAACTGTATGGTGAATAATAATCCCACGAATTGTAGTAAGAGTATGGGCTATAATATGAATACGGGCTGTAATAGGAGTACGGTCTGTGATAAGGACTATAGTATCCACTTCCCCAACTCATTCCTATACTGTAGCTCATGCCCGGATAATATCCGCTGCCATATCCGATCCCGATATTCCAGGAAGGTCTGAAGGAGCTGGAAAGAAATCCTGAATTGTAATAATTAGGTGAATAATTGTAATTCGATGAATATATCCGGTCTCTTAGCTCAAGTGCATCATAATCGATCTCCTCGTCATCATAATACTCATAATCTTCAACATAATAATCACCTTCATCATAGGACTTGTCTTCGGTATTTTCTTCACTGTTATAGCGTGACAAATATTCAGGATTAATATTTTTTGATGAATAATTGTCAGTTGACTTACTTACATCTTTGTAATCAGCCTGATTTTCCTGTTTGACTTCCTGGTTCTGTTTTTTGATTTTTTTTGTTTTTTCTTTCTTCCGGTCGTTTTTATTGAAATACATATCATCGTATTCCTGTGCAAACACGCTCAGATTCAAAAATATAGAGGTGATCAAAACGGTGATCAACAAAAATGGGTTGTTTTTTATGAGCTTTTTCATGACTTTATCCTTCAAATTCCAAATATCACTGCAATAAATATAACGATATTTTAAAATACTTAGTTATTATATCTGCAAAAACTTATTTTTGCCGAGTACTATACAATAATAAATATTAACAAATTTTGTACCAAAATTTTTCAATGTATGAGTAAAGGATTACCAAAAAGGAAAGATGATTATTCGGCGTGGTATAATGAACTGGTAAAAAGAGCCGATCTGGCTGAAAATTCGCCGGTCAGAGGATGTATGGTTATTAAACCGTATGGTTTTTCGATTTGGGAAAAAATGCAGGGCGCCCTCGATCAGATGTTTAAAGATACCGGACACACAAATGCGTATTTCCCTTTATTCATACCAAAGAGCTATTTAAGTAAAGAAGCAGATCATGTTGAAGGTTTTGCTAAGGAGTGTGCAGTCGTGACACATTATCGCCTGAAAAACAATGAGGACGGTAAAGGTGTAGTGGTTGATCCTGAAGCGAAGCTTGAAGAAGAGCTTATTGTACGGCCAACTTCCGAAACGGTGATCTGGAGTACCTACAAAAACTGGATCCAGTCGTACCGTGACCTGCCACTGTTGATCAATCAATGGGCAAATGTGGTTCGATGGGAAATGCGGACCAGACTATTCTTGCGTACAGCCGAATTTTTATGGCAGGAAGGGCATACCGCTCATGCAACCAGAGAAGAAGCATTGGTAGAGACAACAAAAATGCTGAATGTCTATGCCGAGTTTGCTGAAAAATATATGGCGGTTCCTGTACTGAAAGGAGTAAAAACAGAAAGTGAACGATTTGCCGGGGCTGTTGATACCTATTGTATCGAAGCTCTCATGCAAGATGGCAAAGCCCTTCAGGCAGGCACCTCACATTTCCTTGGACAGAATTTTGCTAAAGCGTTTGATGTGAAATTTGCTGCCCAGGATGGAGGTTTGGAATATGTTTGGGGGACATCATGGGGTGTAAGTACCCGTTTGGTCGGTGGTCTTATAATGGCACATTCTGACGATAACGGACTGGTGTTACCTCCTAAACTGGCACCTATTCAGGTTGTAATTGTGCCAATAGTACGAGAAAAGGATCAATATGCCTCGATTGGAGATAAAGCAAACGAGATCATGCAAAAATTAAAAAAACGGAATATATCTGTTAAATATGATGATCGGGACACGCATAAGCCAGGATGGAAATTTGCTGAATATGAGCTTAAAGGTGTACCGATACGACTGGCTATCGGCCCACGAGATCTCGAACAAGGTACCATTGAAGTAGCTCGCAGAGATACCCTCTCAAAAGAAATAGTAAGTATGGATTCGGTCGATGAGACAGTTGCGGGAATTTTGGAAGATATTCAGAAAAATATTTACAAAAAAGCATTCGACTTCCGTTCCGAAAATACGAGTGAAGCCGAAACATACGAAGAATTCAAAGATATTCTGGAAAAGAAAGGAGGTTTTATACGGGCGCATTGGGATGGAACAGCCGAAACGGAAGATAAAATTAAGAATGAAACAAAAGCAACTATAAGATGTATCCTGTTGGATGAAGAGGAGAATGCCGGCACATGCATTTATAGTGGTAAACCTTCTAAAAGAAAGGTCATTTTTGCAAAAGCTTATTAAAAGTGTTAGGCAAATAAAGTTATTTTATTATTTTTGGTAATTCCAAATAAGAAATACAAATGGAATGGATTACAATTGCACTATTGATACTTGCAGGTATTGTATTAGTGATCATTGAAATACTTTTTATCCCTGGCACTACTATAGTCGGATTGATAGGAGGGGCATTTTTAGTATTCGGGATAATCATGGGTTATAAAACCTACGGCACTCAAACCGGTACATTCATTTTGATAGGAACTCTGATACTGGGAGGAACGGTTACTGTGATCTCGTTTAAATCGGGTGTTTGGAATAAATTTTCCCTGAAAGGAAGCATAGACAGTAAGGTAAATGAAGGCATTGACCTTAGTAACTTAAAGGGTATGAAAGGTGTGACTACTTCCTCTCTTCGTCCATATGGAAAGGCAGAAATTGAAGGGAATCTTTATGAAGTGAAAACACTTGGCAATTACCTTAAAACCGGAACAGTCATAGAGGTAATGCGCATTGAGAATAAAATTATTTATGTCGAACCGATAAAACAATAATTAAATGTCAAACGATATGTTTATAGTTGTCGCACTTATAGTCGGCATCATAGGTTTTTTTATAATATTATACTTTATACCTGTAGGACTTTGGATTACAGCAACGTTCTCTAATGTAAAGGTAGGACTTTTGGAGTTAGGCTTTATGCGTATCCGTAAAGTGCCACCAGGAGTAATCGTAAGAGAGCTTATTACGGCCAACAAGGCCGGGTTGTCTGTTACTACATCTGATCTGGAAACACACTACCTTGCTGGTGGTAATGTCCCAACAGTTATTAAAGCGTTAATATCAGCTGATAAAGCGAACATTAACTTAACCTTTAAACAGGCCACTGCGATAGATCTTGCAGGTCGTGATGTATTTCAGGCTGTACAGATTTCTGTTAATCCAAAGGTGATAACAACTCCAAAAGTAGCAGCAGTTGCCGCAGATGGGATACAGCTAATCGCTACTGCAAGAGTAACAGTACGAGCCAACATACAACAACTCGTAGGAGGGGCTGGAGAAGATACCATTCTTGCCCGGGTTGGTGAAGGTATTGTTACATCAATTGGTTCTGCCGGGACACATAAAGAAGTGCTTGAAAATCCGGATAAAATATCTAAGCTTGTTCTGCAAAGGGGACTTGATGCAGGAACAGCTTTTGAAATTCTATCTATTGATATTGCAGATGTTGATGTAGGAGTAAACATCGGCGCGAAACTTCAGACGGACCAGGCATCAGCTGACCTTAAAGTAGCTGAAGCAAAAGCTGAAGAACGAAGAGCGATGGCGGTGGCACTTGAACAGGAAATGAAAGCGAAGGCACAGGAAGCCCGGGCCAAAGTAATTGATGCTGAAGCCGAAGTGCCAAAAGCGATGGCCGAAGCATTCCGTACAGGAAATCTTGGTATTATGGATTACTATAAAATGAAGAATATCCAGGCGGATACTTCAATGCGGGAAACCATTGCCGGTCCATCAGGACAGGAAACAAAAGGCAAAAAGAATAAGGACCAGTAAGAACGGTCATAGCATAAAAAAAAGACTTCCTTTTAAGGGAGTCTTTTTTTTATGTAAGATTTTTTACTTTATATAAGTAAATTTTTAATGCGATTTAAATAACATAATATCAGATATTTGGATTGTCCTTAAGCATAATCGAAACTAAAACAGTTCTTTTCTACTCTTTTTTAAATGCAATTTTTTTGACACAAAAGTAGGATTTTTCGCCTCAAACAATTATTATTGAATTATGTAATTGTAAAATATACGATAACACCCAAAATTGTGTTGAAGATTGTTGTATTTTTTGGTTCGGGATTGTTCCGGATTGACTACAATTACGTGTGAAAAACAAACTGAATGTAAAAGTTGCTATTTGTGATTTTTAACTATTATGTGCAGTTCCTTTTTAAAAGGATATCAGATGTTCTTAAAATTTTAAGATTTAATGATCTGGAAAGAAATCATCTCTAAATTTGAATTATTGTTTAAATACTATTTACTAATTATTTAGTACAATTGATCAATTAATTATAACCATAAACAGTACACAATGAAAAAACCTAGACAAAAACTATTTAGGGCTGCATTGTTTGCAGTTGCTTTTTTGTTGTTAGGCTTTGGGGCATATGCCCAAAAGTCAGCAATCAGCGGAGCTGTTACTTCTGCTGAAGACGGGGAGCCTCTTCCCGGTGTGAGTATCCTTATTAAGGGTACTAGTATTGGTACCATATCTGATGAAAATGGTCAATTCTCACTCGAAGCCGCTGAAGGTGATATACTTATCTTCAGTTATGTTGGTTTCGTGACAGAAGAGATCTCAGTAGTAGGTGGCCAATCAGTATATAATATGGCGTTGAGCCCGGACCTTATCCGTATGTCGGAATTGGTCGTGATTGGTTACGGTAGTGTAAAAAAGGCTGCTGTAACAGGGTCAAGTTCAAATGTATCTTCTGAAGAACTTGCCGAAGTTGTTGCACCTACACTTGAATCAAAACTTCAGGGTAGAGCATCAGGGGTATCTATTACCAACAACGGTTCACCTGGTTCAGAACCTATCGTTCACGTTCGTGGTATAGGATCTATCAACTATAATACACAACCTTTGTATGTTGTTGATGGAGTGCCTGTTCAGGAAATTGGTAGTTTCAACTCCAATGACATTGAATCCATTGAAGTACTTAAGGATGCGAGTGCTACAGCGATCTACGGATCACGTGCAGCAAATGGTGTTATCCTTATCACTACAAAAGGCGGTTCAAAAGACGGACAATTACACGTGAGTGTTGATGCTAAAATGGGTGTTCAGAGTATTGCCAAAAAATTCGATCTGTTAAACAACGAAGAATATGTTTGGTATGCTACTGAAATGGGTGAAGGAACAGCTCCTCCAAGGATCAATGATCCTGCTAACTGGAATGAAGAAATTTATGAAGGTGCAGGTAGAAGCTATGCAGAAACCGATACAGACTGGTTCGATGCTTTGTTCCAATCAGGTAAGATCATGGAAACCAATGCTACCGTTTCATTAAGCAATGAAAAATCAAATTACTTCCTGTCAGGAGGTTATATCAAAAATGAAGGTATCATGGTAGGTACAGATTATGAACGTTTCAGTTACAGAATTAACTCAGATCATAATCTAACTAAAAACCTGAAAATAGGACAGACATTAATGTTCTCTAACAGTTATCGTAATGATGAGAAAAGAACTCAGGGACGTTCGAATATCATGCACCTGATCCGTTCTATTCCTTATCTGCCTGTATATGACCCAACACTTGAAGGTGGATTCAGAGCTCCTGATGGAACTGACGGACCAGACCCTGACAACCCAGTAAAAGTTCAGGAATTGTTCGCGTCAACAAGAGCGATTAACAAAATTTTCGGTACAGCTTATCTTGAATTGAAACTTACAGATTTCCTTACCTTCAAAACGATTGCCGGTCTTGATATGACTACAGTAATAGGTAGAGGTTATGAGCCAATCTATGATGATGGATACAACAGAAATGCTGTTGCAGGTTCACGTAAGCAAACTAATGAAACCAAATCAAGATTGTTTACCAACATGTTGACTTTCGATAAGAAATTCAATGATCATAGTGTTAATGTTGTAGTGGTTGCCGAGCAACAATCTACTATTAGCGAAAGAATGTATATCACAGGTTCTCTTGAAACAAATGCTGTACGTGATCTTACAGGTTTACAAAGTTTAGATGCAAATGGTTCAACAAATGAGGATTTGCTATTGTCCTATCTTGGTCGTGTTAATTATGGCTTTAAAGACAAGTATTTTGTAAGCGCTTCTTACAGGTCTGACGGATCATCAAAGCTTGCTCCGGGTAACAAATGGGCTTCATTCCCTGCCGCATCTGTAGGTTGGAGAATTAGTGAAGAACCATTTATGCAAAGTGTTGCAGCTATTTCTGAACTTAAGTTACGTGGTGGTTATGGTGTCGTAGGAACCAGTGGACTTGGTGCTTATGACTGGCAGTCAACTATTTCTAACAATACCGATTACATTTTTGACGGTACAACAAGAGCAAATGGTGGCTTCTATAACAAATTACCGAATACGGAACTTTCATGGGAGCTTTCTACAACAA
The DNA here is from genome assembly GCA_050288525.1 of Cyclobacteriaceae bacterium. Taxonomy (GTDB): domain Bacteria; phylum Bacteroidota; class Bacteroidia; order Cytophagales; family Cyclobacteriaceae; genus JBNKDZ01. The sequence goes on along the minus strand of JBNKDZ010000288.1, from coordinate 5,202 downwards.
TCAACGTTGGTATAGATCTTGGTTTATTTGATGATAAACTGACATTGACTGCTGAATACTTCAACAGAGAAACGGATGATTTGATTCTTAACAAACCACTTCCGGCAAGTTTGGGTTATTCTCAACAACCTCCAATGAATATCGGATCTATGGTTAACAAAGGAATGGAATTTGAAGTTGGTCTGAACCTGGGACAAGGTGACTTTAAATCCAATATTAGCGCCAATGCATCCTTCATTAAGAACGAAGTATTGAGTCTGGATAATGAAACATCTTTCATTGCTGCCGGAAACCATCCTGATGTTGGAGCTGATGCAATCACCAGAACTGATATAGGAAATCCAATACAGTATTTCTACGGATGGAAAGTAGAAAAAATATTCGAATCACAAGCAGAAGTCGATGCTTTAACAAGAATTGTTGACGGACAGCCTGTATATTATCAGAATGCTTCTACAACCGCCGGTGATATCAAATTTGTTGACTTAAATGGAGATGGCGTAATCAATAGTGAAGATAAAACAAAAATCGGTAGTCACATGCCGGCCTTCTCATATGGTTTGAATTACAGTGGAACGTACAAAAACTTTGATTTTTCATTGTTTATTCAGGGTGTTCAGGGTAATGACGTATATAATGGTATGAAAGTTATCCGTGAAGGTATGGTCAGACTATTTGGTGCAGGTACTGAAGTACTTAATGCATGGACTCCATCAAATACAAATACTGATGTGCCACGTATCGTAAGTGGTGACCCGAATAGTAATGCACGTGTTTCTGACAGGTTTATTGAAGATGGTTCATACCTGAGACTTAGGTCTTTATCTGTTGGTTATACACTTCCAAAAAGTTTCTTAAGCAGTATTTCAGAGTCAATTGCAAGTGTACGTCTGTATGTTTCAGCTCAGAACCTGTTAACTTTGACAAGCTACACAGGATTAGATCCTGAAGTTGGTATTCAGGTACCAGCCGGTACAGGTGGATTAACCGGATCAGGAACTCAGGGAGGTTTGTTAACTCAGGGAATTGACTTTGGTTTTGTTCCTACGCCCAGAACAATTATGGGAGGAATTAGTATAAACTTCTAATTAAAACTTTAAAGAATAAAAAAATGAAAATACTAAAAATATATCTTATTCTTTTTGTGGTTTTGGGTTCTTTGTTTTCATGTGATTTTGAACTTGAAAAGACCAACCCGAATAATATCTCCTATACTGCTTTTTATCAGAATGAAGGAGATATGAATAAAGCGCTTGCTGCTACTTATGCAGTATTGCAGGGGCATATGTTGATGGGAAGAGAATGGTTCTTCCTGCATGATATGCGTTGTGACGACATGTTGTCAGGTGGAGGTCACCTGGAAGCACACCGTGCACGATTATTAAACGGAACACATTTACCTTCAAACGGTGTATTAACTCAGGTATGGATTGGATATTATGGAATGATATTCAGAGCAAATAACATTATTGCAAGAGGTCCTGAAGTTGATATGGATGTAGATCTGAGAGATCGAATGGTTGCTGAAGCCAAGTTCTTGCGTGCATTCGCATATACTGAACTTGTTAGCGAATGGGGAGGAGTTCCTCTGATTACAATAGCATCAGAAAGTGCAAATGATGCATATCCAAGAGCAACTGCAGCTGAAGTATATGATCTGATCCAACAGGATCTTACAGAAGCAATTCCTGATCTTCCTTTGGAATATGGGGATGCTGATAAAGCCAGAGCTACCAGAGGCGCCGCCAGAGCAATACTTGCAAGAGCATATATGCAAGAAGGTGATTATGCTTCCGCAAAAGCGCAACTTCAGGCTATTGTTGATTCAGATGTTTACGATCTGATGGATCAGTATAATGATAACTTCCTTGAGGAAACTGAATTTAATGCAGAATCTGTATTTGAAGTTGCTTATATGGATGATAACAATAATACTGGATGGGGTGCTGCACTTGGTGATGGTAGAAATAATGAAACTGGTTTAAGAAACCAGGAATATTGTGCTGTAGCATGGCGTAATGCTCAGCCTTCTCAGTCCATTTTGGATGAGTATGAATTAGACGGTGATTATACTGGTTTAACAAAAGATGACCCAAGATTGGATTACACTGTATACTTTATCGGTGAAACCTATAACAATGGTAATTCTGTACTTTCAATTAATGATGTAAGGGATGGCCCAAAACAAACCTGGGAAGGTGCTGAAACATTAATTAGCTGGCAGAAGTGGTCTCTTATGTATAAGAAGAGTCTGGAAGAAAGTAATTATAACCCAGCTGGTCTGAACATTCGTGTTGTTCGCTATGCTGAAGTACTTCTTAACCTTGCAGAATGTATGCTGGAAACAGGCGATCCGATTGCTGATGTTCTTGACGTTATGAATGAAACCAGAGATCGAGCCGATGTTAAAATGCCATTGTTTCCTAATGAAGCATACCCATGTACAAATTATGCTGAGACGTTTGAAGCGCTTGTTCATGAACGTAGAGTTGAATTCGCCTGTGAATGTATCAGAGACCTTGATATCGTTCGTTGGAGAAAGCATGGTAAATTAAGCTATGAACCATTATCATACTTCCAGGCTAACAAGCATGAACTATTGCCGATTCCTGAAACTGAAGTATTGAACAACCCGTTAATTAATGCAGCTGATCAGAATCCTGGGTACTAACAGGTAAAAATCAAGCTAAAAAATATTAGTAAATAGTAATATAAAGGCACTCAGTACAAATTGTATTGAGTGCTTTTTTTTATGCAGATGTGGAAATAATGATGAAAATACAGACCCAAAAACTCAGAAGACCTTAACACGACTGGAGATACTGGATAATTCCATAGTTATGGGATTATCGGTTGATCAACTTATGGATATGCCAGAAAATTTTACTGTTTCCGAGTTAATAGATGCTGGTATTGACGTAGATGAATTGTTATATTCTAACAGCGTAAACTTAGTAGACATACTGGAAACAGGCGTTGATCTGGATAGATTTTACAGAGCAGATGTTCCATTATCTGAATTTGAAGGAAGTGATGTGTCTTTGCAGGATTTAAGAAATTCAGGTTATACCGTTGCTGATTTTATTGAAGCAGGCTATAGTTATAACAGTATTTTGGATGCTGGATTTTTAAAAAATGAATTTGATCAAAGTTTTTTAAGTGTAAGTGATCTGTTGGAAGGAGGGGCTGATCTTTCAAAAATATATAATGCCGGATTTAATTTGTCAGAATTTGTTGAAGATGAAGTGCCGCTTGTAGATGCGTTGCTACTGGATGTCAGTAATAAAGAATTATTTTTAGCCGGGTATCCATTGGAAGAACTGGAAGGGTTTAACATTGACTTGGAGATGTTGGCCCAGGAAGGAGTTACCTTAAAACAATTTATAGATAATAGAGTAAGCATCGATAAACTAGTAAGACAAGGATATAATGTGAATGAATTATTACAAAATGGTGCAGAAATTAATGGTGCAGAAGGAATAGGGATTGATCAGGATAATTATAATTTTAAATGGGTCGGAATCGGAGAACAGATATGGATGGCTGAAAATTTGAGAGTTACTAACTACAATGATGGAACACCCATTCACAACGAAACAAGTACTACAGATTGGCGAAATGAAACGATAGGAGCATACTGCTGGTATGATAATGATATATCTTACAAAGATCCCTATGGAGCTTTGTATAACCATTACGTTGCATTAGATGATAAAACTTGCCCAACAGGCTGGAAAGTGCCATCCGGAGATGGCTGGACACAACTATATCAATATCTCCAGGATATAGGACATACGGATAAAGAATATGTAGTGCTTAAATCCACAACCGGATGGAAAGATGATTATAATGGAACGGATTTATATGGTTTTAATGCTTTGCCTGCAGGAATACGTAGTTTAGGAACGTTTTCAGTAATGTTTGGAACCGCAGAATTTTGGTCAAGCACTGAAGAATCAAATTCAACGAAAGGTGTATATATGCATTACGGATCTGATGCGTGGGACTTTTTACTGTTAAGACCTCTTTCAGATGGCGCATCAATCAGATGTATAAAAAAATAATAAAAAGCGGAGTGCAATTATTGAGCTCCGTTTTTCTAATATTTTAAAATACGAATCAGATTTTTTACACCTCTACATGGCCCCAGTTTTCACCTGAGCGAATCCGGTTGAGTTGGGTGTGGGTGATGCCGAAACGTTTGGCGATCATGCTGAGACGTGTTTTATGGGACTTTAAAAGACGTTTAATGACACGTACATCTGCTTCGGTAAGTTTATAACCTGTCGTACGTCGCTTGAGCACTTCGGGATTTTTATTGTTATGATCCACCAGTTCCTGTTCGGATGCCCATCTCAGATTGTATATGGAGTTGTTCTGTTTGTCATAATCGAGGTGGATGACATAGTGCTGGTCTTTATCTGTTTTTTTGATAAACGTTTCAGCTACAAGTCGGTGTACATAATATTGCCGTGTAATGTCATCACCGAATTTAACCGTGATACAGCGGTATCCGTTAACATTTCCTCCTTTTAGGATTTTGCCTTTTTCTTTATTGATGGCATAACTTTTAATCCTGCCCATATGAGATACTTCGTACTTATCGTGTGGCAGGTCGGTTTCAAAATCAATTTCCTTCCAGCGTTCAGTTTTTAGACTTCCTTCCATTTTATTTTAAATTTTTAAAAAATCCAGGGCGATCAAATAGGTATTTCCTAAAAATAGAGACCAAATCCTGTTGTGATTGTTATACTATTAAATGCGAATGATGAAGAAATAATTCCGCAAAAGTAAAATTTTTTTTAAAAATTTTTTCTAGCATCCCACCAAAATGAAAAAATAGAAATCATTCTTTTAAAAGAAACAAAAAAAAGTAATTGTAAATTGTTGTAAATTATAGGTTTATAGATGACAAAAACACGATATTTTTTAATCTTTAAAATTTCCGAAATCAAACTGCCGTCAGTTTCATAATTTATCATCTCAAACATATAAATATTTAGTAGTTATTTTTTATACGAAGTCTGATAGCCTTGAAAGAAATTAAATAATTAAATTATAGTAGTCAGATATTAAATAAATGATAACTGTTAGGATATAAAGATTTGAATTTCATGATTATTTAAACGATTTTTGTTACATGGGTGTAATGTGTTCTGAAGTAAGAAATATTGGTTACATATATATAAAAGTACATATATA
>JBNKDZ010000287.1:0-4630 GCA_050288525.1 Cyclobacteriaceae bacterium | reverse complement strand
GTCCTTCCAAAGAAAACAAAAACAGTCAGAATAAGGTATCCGGTCCAGAATGTTGTATGTATCAGGATCTTGCTCGCGCTAAAATGTGTCTTTTCTAACATCGCCTTAAAAATATAAAAAATCAAATTAACAGATTTCGGCCTAAAGACCAATATTTTTCAATCAACAGCACATTTGGCTCAACAACGGGAGTTGTGGATTCAATATATCTGAACTGAATATTCTAATAATATCATTTAATATATGGTTAACAGGTATTGTTGAATGAACTTATTTTATATAATCCTGTATTCTGGCATTGTATTTGAAATCTATTAAAAATGTATGTATCACCACCGATAATACGTATATTTTAAAGGATTAACTCATAAGGACTAAATTAAAGATCATAATGAAAGCTATATTACAAATTTTGCTCCTTCAGTTTATTGTCATGACTCCGCTGTTTGCTCAAACAGGAGAGGATCAGAAAGATGTACTGGAGTGGCCCCGTGAAATTGAAAAGAAGAATGAAACGGTTGTGTTGTACCAACCCCAGTTGGAGTCATTTGAAAGCAATATTCTTCAGGGCAGGATGGCTGTTTCCGTAAAGCCCAAAGGCAAAGAGATGGTTTTTGGGGCGATGTGGTTTAAAGCACAGATGGAAACAGATCTGGAATATCGTACAGTTATGTTAAAAAGTATTGACATTACCCAATCGAGGTTTCCCGATATTGATGAGAAAAAAGTAGAGGCATTTTCCAATGAACTCGAAGATGATATCGAAGGCATGGATATCGTAATGTCCCTGGATCATATTCTGGCAGACCTAGAGGCTGGAGAGAATCAAAAAATGCTTTCAACGCAGTTTAATAATGAACCTCCGACAATTTATTATCGTAGTTCACCCGCGATACTGATCTATATTGATGGCGATCCGGTATTGGAAAACACCAATGACGATAATGTAAAATATGTGATGAACAGTCCGTACTTTATCGTACAGGATCAGAAAACGAAAAATTACTTTCTCAAAGGTGGAAAATTCTGGTATACCTCGCCGGATATAAAGAAAAACTGGAAATCCATTGAAAAGGCGCCTGCCAACATCGAAAAGGTAGCCCAGCAGGCCTTTGATGGTCAGCAGGATGGTGTGGACAGCCTGACACTGGAAATGAAAGATCCTCCCGAACTGATTATTTCGACAGAGCCTGCCGAGTTGATCCAGACGGATGGAAAAGCTGATTTTAAAAGCATTGACGGTACTTCATTATTGTACCTGGATAATTCTGAAAGTGATATCATCATGGATATTAACAGCCAGAAATACTTTATACTTTTAGCAGGACGATGGTTTACTTCCGGATCACTGGAGAACGGTCCGTGGTCGTTTGTCGAGCCCAAAGACCTGCCGGAGGATTTTTCACAGATCCCGGAAGACGGTGATATGAGTAATGTGCGCGTGAGTGTACCAGGCACAGATGAGGCAAATAATGCACTATTGGAACAAAGTATTCCACAAACGGCTTCTGTAGACCGGAAAACGGCGACTGTAGAGGTGAAATATGACGGAAATCCGGAATTTAAGAAAATAGATAATACTAAAGTGGCTTATGCAGTAAATGCTGATAAAACCGTAATGCTTATTGAAGGAAAATATTATTGTGTGGATGATGCCATCTGGTTCGAATCAGACAATGCTACAGGGCCGTGGATGGTAAGCGTAGTACGCCCGGATGAAGTCGATGACATACCACCAAGTGCCCCGGTCTATAATACCAAATACGTTTATATTTATGACTATACGCCGGATGTGGTCTATGTTGGATATACACCCGGTTATATGTGTAGCTACTGGTATGGAGGAGTTGTGGTATACGGAACAGGGTATTACTACAGGCCCTGGTATCGCCACTACTATTATCCGAGACCAGTGACGTATGGTTTCAGTGTGCACTACAATCCATGGACCGGATGGGGATTCTCTTATGGCGTTAGTTTTGGATGGTTCAGTGTTGGTTTTCATCACCCATACTACAACTGGTGGGGTCCCAGAGGGTATTACTATGGATACAGACATGGGTATTATCATGGTTACTGGAGAGGATATCATCATGGTTATTATCATGGATACAGGAGAGGCTATTACAGCGGGAGATATCACGGATATCACCCGGGAAGACCCGAACATTATAACAGCAATGTGTACAGAAGCCGTACAAGAAGCGGTGTGGCACGTACGGGAGTCAGGCCTACAACGAGGGACTCAAGGTATAATTCACGGTATAATAATAGTCAGGGCCGGGTAACACGACCTGCTACAGGTGACACAAGGAGGTACCAGAACCGTCCGTCCACCGGAGATACGAGAACAAGACAATCTTCAACCTCCGGCAGGTATAGTACCAGGCCTTCAACCAGGCCAAATGATGTGTATACCGACCCAAACGGTAATGTATACCGGAGAGATAACAGCGGCAACTGGCAACAAAGATCCCAGGGTAGATGGGACAACCAGCCTTCAAACAGGACAAGACAAAGCAACAGCAACCTGAACAGGGATTATAGTCAGCGACAAAGAGGTAGTCAGAACTATAATCAATACAATCGGAACAGAAGTAACACTCCATCCTATTCAGGGGGAAGCCGAAGCAGTGGCGGGAGCCGTCAAAGCGGAGGCACCAGAAGCGGAGGTGGCAACCGGAGTGGTGGCGGAGGCCGGAGAAGATAATATTTAAAACATCAAATTAAAAGAGGCTGTTGAAAGGCCTCTTTTTTTGTTTATTTCATTCATATTCAGAGATGTATACATGATAACATTTAAGCTAAATAATAAGAAAGACGCTGTTTATTACATGATATAATTTGCGAATAAATAGTTTTATAGTGTTTTATATGGATGATTATGATATGTCTTTGATATCAGGATATTACCAAAATCTTCTCAATAGTGATTGCTGGGTCGTTATGGTAGCTCATATATACTACGAACATGATGGAATTACAGAATTAAGTTTTTTGGAATACTCAAATAACACCTTTTTAGATTGGCCATATTAATTAAAAATCTATCTTTTTTGCTCTAAAACCCGGTAAAACCGATTGATCCGTTATTGTATAAAAAAATTACCCAAAATTGAATAGTAGCATATTTGATTCATGAATAAATAAAGTTATTAATATTAAATAAAATAAATAATATTTTGTAATTATCTATGGAGATGTTGATTAATTAAATTTAATCCTATAAGTTCAGGCACTCATTGTTAAAAAAGATTGTAAAAAGCCCTCATTATCAGATTGAAGTAATATTTAATCCTTATCAATAAATTATCTAAACTAAAATTTCTATCAATGAAAAAGATTCTATTACTCTTTGTCATGTCGGCTTTAATATTTACAGGATGTGATAATAATGATGTTAACGTAGAACGTGATATCGTTCAAAAACCAACCGAACAGGAATTCCTTCAAGCCATCGAAGAATGGGAAGAAAGTGAATTGATCGGAGTGCAAATCGTTGAAGATGAACAATTTAAAGATGCCCGTACAGCAGCTACGTCGTTCACCCTCACAAATTATTATTCGGATTACGGCGCATTTTTTCTGAGTGGTCATTTAAACAGGACAGAATGTGTTTCCAGTTCATATACCATTTATGTGGATTACTGGCTCTATAACTATTCTGAAAGAAAATGGACAAAGTGGCAGGCTAAATACGGTCAATGCATGGAAGGCGATAATCTGAATACTGTATCCGGACACTACAGCCATTCTGTTAACGGGGATTGCTATGTCTTTTTAATGGCAAATGTATACTACAGAAAAAATTCAACCAATGAATTAGTAAGAAATTACAGGGTATATTCAAATGCTACGTTTCTGGATTGGCCTTTCTGATCAACAGAATAATTGATAATTTTCAGAGAACCAGTATCGTAATACTGGTTCTCCTATCTGTACGCCTGACCCAGGAGATTTCAGAATGATAGCTGATGTGTATTAAAAAACGCTTTCAGATGCAGTAGTTTACAGGGATTTGGCATATTCTAATGTACTTTCCACTTTCTTGCTGTTATAATCACAACTAAATACATAACAACATAATCCACAAGCGAAATTTTTAACTAAACTATATATATAAAATGATGGAAAAATTAAAAAAAGTTACTCTGTTATTCTTAATCTCGGTAATAGCATTATCGGGATGTGAAAAAGATGAGGTTGTAAAAAAAGAAGTTTCATTGGAGCCAACAATAGAAGAGCTCCAGAATGCACTGGCTGCAGCAGAAGAGCCACAATTGATGGATGCCCGTACAACCGCATCACCAGTTTTACAACTTAACGGTTATTATTCAGGCTATGGGGCCTATTTTGTCAGCGGTGTTATGGATCGGCATGAATGTGTTCCCAGTTATTGTACGATTTATGTTTATTACTACATCTATAACTATACTGAAAAGAAATGGACATCGATTGGTTCACTAAATGGAAAGTGTTTTGACGGAGATAACCTGAACAGGGTAACTGCCTATTACCGACCACCAGTTGAGCATGATTTCAAGATCGCTATGGTAGGAAGTGTTCGTATTTATAATAATCTGACTGGTCAGATTATATCCAGTGTCAGTTATGTGTCCAATTCGTTATC
>JBNKDZ010000286.1:0-5708 GCA_050288525.1 Cyclobacteriaceae bacterium | reverse complement strand
GGCGGATCATTTTGCCCTGATATTTAGCAGTAATCATAACATTTAAAAAACACAACGAACGTAATTTATAACTTAACTAAACGAATTTTAAACATGAAAACCATCTTCACAATCGTATTTGCGTTTCAGGCGCTGTTATGTTTTTCACAAACTGACTCGATTTACACTATTACAGGAGAAATACTTCCTGTAAATGTCACTGAAATTGGAGAGAATAACGTTAAATATGTCTATCCAAATGAAACAGCTTCCAATACCATTCCCGTAAGGACCCTTAATAAAATAAAATTTCAATCGGGGAGAATCCAAACATTTAATACGTCTCTTAAAACTGTAAAAGGATGTGTGGATTTTGAAAATGTCCAGATAACGAAACTGGAGTCGGAAGTGTCAGGATTAATAAAAATTGATCAGATTGGAGCTAAGGCAAAGGGCGTAACTACGCTTTCAAGCCTTTCAAAGCTTCAGGATCGAACGTATAGAAAGATTAAAATACAAACGGCCATGTTAGGAGGGAATGTAGCCTATATAATTGATCAGCATACAGAAGATGCTATCGATGGAGGAGAATTTGGACCTTCAAAATCACCCAGTGTTACAATTAGTGGTATCGCATATGCATCCGGAAGGGTATCAAAGGAAAATATCGTGCCTGGACAATATATGATCTATAATGTGGTTGAGTTACGTACAAATTCCTATGATATGGAGCGTATCATGAAAAATCCGGAGAACTTTAATATTTCAACGGATGATTTGTTTGAACAAGATGGAAATATTGGAATTGTTTTAAAAACATCAAATGTTCCTAAATGTAAAGACTTTAATGTGATATATGCGGATGAAAATGAGATGATCCTCTCAGGAATACACACTACTGGCTATTCCAAACGCCGTTATTACAATGTTTTTCTTAAAAGAATTGATTGACAACCTGGTAAAAGAAATACCAGAAAAGTTTCTGAAGGATTTCTTTTCCAAAGGTCTTATGTAAATATTCTTGTTAATAAAAGAGGTTGTCAGATTAAGGATTGACAACCTCTTTTGTATTAAAAATATCTAAAAACTACCTTGATACTTCTATTCCAGCATGAAATTTATCGGTATGGTTAGTTGCGCACCTACCTTTTTCCCATCCTTTTCTGCTGGATAGAAATCCCCCAATGATGAGACTACTCTGATTGCTTCATCATTAAGTGCCCTTACAGAGCCGTCTCCCTCTGCCTCACTGGCATAACCTACAACAACAATTTCCTGAGTATTGATTTTTGCCTTGGTTTTGACGATTTCCACATCGCCAACTTTTCCCTGCTTATCGACTTTAAACTGAACAAATACCTGGGCAGATGTTCGGCTTTTGTCTGCATTTTCGGGATATTTTATGTTTTGCGTGATATGTTTGATCATGCCCTGCATGCCTCCGTCGATATATTCCGGTTCTTTATCAGGATTCAGGCTGACGTTGTCTTGTGCAAACGTGTTGATATTAACAGAGAGCATTGCTATTGTTAATAAAATTACCGGCAGGGATAACAGATATTTTACCCGTATCCATGCATTTGATTTATGAATGGTCATCATTTTTAATCGTTTTTTTAGAATTGAAGAATTGAAATTGTTGGTCAGTTCGGAAAAAGTGAGGCCTATACTTTTTTCAACGAGCAACATTTGATACATCACCAGATCAAATCCCTCATTCAGTACTTTATTGTCCGCAATAAATTCATGCTCTGACTTTAAGGATCCCCGAAGCATCCAGATAAACGGATTGAACCATTGAAAGATCGTGATGATTTCGGTCAGGATGACATCAATGGAATGATATCCGTCTCTGTGTGCCGTTTCATGCACGATGATCTCATTGGCCTTTCCGCTTTCAAATTCGCTCCGGTCAATAAAGAGTAGATTAAAGAATGTAAATGGTGAAGGATTGTTATCCAGGATCACAGCAGTAAATCCTTTGTATTTGCACGTTGGATATTTGATGTACAAAAACAGGATCTTTGCCAGCCTGAATAAAAACTGTAAACTAAAACAGGTGACACCACAAATATATATTATCGATAATATTCCAATTGGTCCGGAATTGTCAGGAATGCTGATTGCAAGGTTGTTGCCCGTGATGGTCAAAGGCTCAAAAACACGATGCATCATTCCGGAAGTGTTGTTTTCTATGGAGAAATGAAGTAACGGGATACAAAAAGCTGCCATAATGGTCAGAATAAGAAATATCCTGTTCCACGAATAAAACGTTTCTCCTCGTAAAAAGATCAGGTAAAAGCAGTACAGTATTGATAATCCAATTACAGATTTGAGCAGATATAGTTCAAATGGTCCCATATTATTTTTCTTCGCGTGATTTTAACTGTTCCTGAAGCATGTCTATGATCTCCTCCAACTCGTTAGAAGATAATGAGTCGTTTTTTGAGAAAAAGGATACCATGTTTTTGTAGGAGTCTGAAAAATAATTTTTGATAAATCGTTTCAGGAATCCTTTTGTATACTGCTCTTTGGTGATCAGGGGAAAATACTGATACGTTTTGCCAAAGGCCTCATGATCAACAATCCCTTTTTTTTCTAAAATCCGTATTATGGTCGATACGGTATTGTATGCCGGTTTTGGCTCCGGCATCTGATCAATTATATCATTTACAAATCCTTTTTTCAGATCCCAGAGGATCTGCATTATCTGTTCTTCGGCTTTTGTAAGATCTTTCATAGTTGATTAACTAAATATTTAGTTGATAAGCATGTGAATTTAAAATCTACAAGGTAAATATAAAACTATGTTTTTAGTTTTACAACTAATTCATTAGTTATTTTTTATAAATGCGGAAAAGGAATGGTTATTCTTAATAAATCGTGATTGTATAGGATGCTTCAAACAAACTATTTGGAGATAATTCAATGATGCCTTCCTTATCTCTTAATACCTGGTCCTGTTTTCCGGACAGGACAACCATTTCAGAGATTAAATTAATAATATTAAATATATATGCTATTGTAGTATTTCAAGGGCTTAAAGGGTAATTTTCATATTTCGAAAAATAAAATAAGAAACATAGAGAATAGTACCTTCAGCAAGCGCTAATCTGAACTTTTTGTTGAATAATTCTACTAATCAAGGTTCAGTACCCAGGCAGAAAAGCCTCTGTCATTACATTTTTTATTTTCAAAACATCTGGTACAAATGCCCTTACTTTTTGTCATTGCCACAAAAAGTAACAAAAAAGTCTAGAAAGAAAAAAGCTTCTTCCCGCAAGCCTGCGCTCTCCCCGCTTTTCTTTCCTCCCTGCGCTATAAGGTTGACAAATCATGATTTTTTGTTGCTTGAAGAGAAACTGTTTTTACTGATAGGACACCATTTTTTACAGATAAAATTATAACATACTGTATTTCTGTGTATTATATTATTAGTAAAAATCTATCTGGAATACAGGAGTTCGTTAAAAATATCGGAGTATTCAGATAGTTTCATAAAAAAGGATCTTACTGTTTTATGCGTTTTTTCTGTCTTCCATGTAAATGTTTCGTTTGATAATCTTTTTTTGCAATAAAGATCGATTTGTTGTATTTGTCAAAAAAAGAGGCTGCTTTTCAGGCAGCCTCTCTGATATACATATCTTTTATGTACTATTATTAAATCGCTTTCCCTCCTTTTTCTTCTGTCCGGATACGGATAACCTCTTCCAAAGGCGAAATAAATATCTTACCGTCACCAACGGTACCGCCATTTACTTTGGCAGCTTTTATAATTGTATTTACTGTTATATCCACAAATTCTTCATTTACAGCGATCTCAAGTTTTATTTTGGGGATAATGTCAGGCACTACCTTCTTCCCTCTGTAAATTTCTTCACTGATCTGCTGACCATGGCCGGATACCCGGCTAACGGTGATTCGTGAGATTTGTGCTTCAATCAGGGCCTCTCTAACGGCATCTAATTGAATTGGTCGTATTATTGCTGTAATTAATTTCATTCTTTCAGATTTAAAAATAATGATTAATTAGGATTTAACATACCGTAACCATGTTCACCGTGATAGGTGCTGTCAAGACCGGCCATTTCGCTTCGGTCGGATGACTTAAATCCAATGGTTTTTTGTATCACCACAATTATTAACAAGGTTACTGCTGCTGCGTACACGACAGCAATAAGTACGGCAGCAACCTGAATGCCTAACTGGTTCCATATTGTCCAGACACCATCTGTTGTAGCAGCTGCAGCTTCCTGCATCCAGGATCTTCTGATAAAGAAGGTTAAGAATACTGCTCCAAGTATTCCTCCTACACCATGAATGCCAAATGCATCCAGACTGTCATCATATTTAAATTTATCTTTAAGAGAAATTGTGTAATAGCAAACCAGCGAAGCTATAATTCCTAATACGAGTGCTCCGTAAGGCTGTACTACTCCGGCGGCTGGTGTTACGGCTACCAATCCTGCCAGGATACCACTGACAAAACCCAGGGCTGTGGCTTTTCCCTGATGAATACCTTCAATGATCATCCAGGTGAGAGCTCCCCCTGCTGCTGCGACCTGTGTTGCAGTTAATGCCTGGGCAGTACTTAATCCTGATCCAATGCTGCTGCCTGCATTGAAACCAAACCAGCCAACCCATAGCAAACCACCACCGATCATCGTCATAACAAGGTTGTTCGGGTCCATGTTAGCTTTCGGGAATCCTCTTCTGGGACCTAAGTATATTGCAGCAATAAGGCCACTTACACCAGCAGAAATATGAACAACCGTACCGCCAGCAAAATCAATAGCGCCCATGGCTCCGAGATTTAATAAAAATCCGTCAGATGCCCATACCCAGTGACACAAAGGATTATATACAAGTAATCCCCATGCAGCTATGAATATACAATAGGATTTGAAATTTACTCTTTCAGCGAAAGCACCGGCAATCAGGGCAGGAGTAATGATAGCAAATTTGCCCTGGAACATGGAAAATACATATTCCGGGATTCCGTCTTTGACGGAAGTGTCAATTCCACTCAGGAAAACATATTCAGGATTCCAGCCGAACCATCCTCCCAATACATTGCTGCCGAAGCACATGCTGTATCCGACGGCAATCCATAATACGCTCATAATACCCATGGCCGCAAAACTGTGCATCATGGTGCCTAATACGTTTTTAGTACGAACCAGACCACCATAAAACATGGCCAGTCCAGGTACCATTAGTAAAACAAGGGCTGTTGAAGTGAGCATCCAGGCTGTAGCTCCCGTATCTATTTCGCCTGGTGTTTCAGCAAATGCATTGCCCGAAATGAACAAAGCAATCATGCTGAAAAGCAAAAATTTACGCCATTTCTGTCTTTTCATTATTGAAAAATAAATTAATTAGTTATAAATGTTTGAAATATTTTTCGGTTGCCTTAAAATCGAAGGCAAAAATAGAAATAATTAGCAATTAAACCATTTATAAGTCAAAATAATGACTATAAAACGTAAAATAAGCGCATAAAGACAATTTCGGTCTTAGATTATAGGCTATATAATGAATTGTGTTGATTTTTGTTTGTATTGCGTTTGATGGATATTTAAGCTGGGTGGTTGTTTCGCTTTCATCAAGATATGAGTTCAGATCTGAGGAAGTGAGATTCGCAGCAAACGTGTTTATGCTGGCAGTTTCATATGGCATAAGAATCGTCATAGAATATAATCCGTTCCCATAAGGTATATCGAACATTT
>JBNKDZ010000285.1:0-9386 GCA_050288525.1 Cyclobacteriaceae bacterium | reverse complement strand
CTGAATCATGAATTTGCCCGGGAATTGTTGTGGAGAGAATATCCTACCGACCAGCGGGGAAGCTACTTCAGGCAGTTCTGGGATGTAAGCAGTTTTTATGATGACGGAGAAAAAGATCTTGAAACGCTCAAAGAAGAATTACGGGACATACCTCCACTGCACCTGTGGTCAAAATCATCCAATCTCGGAGATCATGATCATCGTGAAGAGGGGAGAGACAACGAAGAAGAACTCGTGCTGGTGATACGGGGTGAACTGCTTAAAAAATATCCGAATGCAGTCATCTATGCCCACAAAGCCAAATGGAATGATGATGCCGGAGAGGTTAACCTCGATGCTGAGCGAAGGTTTGTGGATCTTGAAGATAGCGAAAAGGAAAATCCTCCCAAATCGAAAATTAAAACGCCGCTTTATGAAGCTAAAGTAGATCCGGATATCTATTTCTTCGGATTTGATCTTACGGCAACCGAAGCAAAGGGAGAGCCCAATACAAGCGAAGAAAACGATCCGGGATGGTTTTTTGTGATCAAGGAACGTCCGGGTGAACCACGGTTCGGACTCGATATTGAAGCAGAAGACAATAAACCCAATGTGTGGAACGACCTCGCCTGGGAGAATGTGATCTCGAACGGTGGCGAAGGCAGGTTTATTCAGGTGAACAGCACAACCACTGCCATTGCGCTCGAAAATCCGGAGACAAATCCGGATGATACGGACGATGAGAAGATTCCTCAGTACAAAGAGGATAAAGATGTGTCGTGGAATAAAAATATGAATGCCGCCGAACTGGCCTATATCCTGTATCAGGTACCTGTGTTGGTGGGTGTTCATGCTACCGAGATGTTGCCTAAAACCGATTAAGAAAAATAAGAAATCAGACATATGCCAGACTACAATCAATTGCGAACACAACTGAATCAGGCACGAACACAAAAGGAAGCTGCCCGGTTGTCGCTGTTTAAAGAAAAAGAACGTCTACAGAAAATTATCCGTGAAAAAGATTCTTTGCGGCGGATATATGATAAAAAGAAAAAAGATCATACTGCCAGATTAAAACAGTTGACAGATAAGGAAAAGTCTGTCAGGGCAGGGATTGATAAACTGAAATCAACATATGATCAGCAAGCGGAATCTGTTTTGGGAATCTTTAAAAAGTTTGAAGTTTTTACCGATCCGAGGGAAAACATCCGTCTGTTTGATGATAGCTATCCGATCCTTCTGTTTCCTATCCGGGTGGAGACGCGATTTAAGACCATAAAAGTTGAAAATACCCAGAGACATCAGTTGTGGATCCGGGTGTATCCGGACGACTGCATGATCGATACCTTTGAATCGGTACCTTCCGAATCAGAGATTGAAAATACCCGCTTTTATTGGTCGGTGTTGTGGCAGGCGGGAGGTCATGAAGGTCAGGAACGGGCTGCCTGGAGATCTTTGGTTTCAAGTCACGGATCCGGGAGGGCTTCGTGGTTAATTAAAAATTATGTGCCTGAAAATATAGCAGATCATCCTGTTAAATCAAACAAGGAAGATGTTATACTTGTGATTTCAGTAACAGAGTTACCACCGGCAACGGATCAACCGCATATACTCGAATTCTGGAAATCTTACTGGCGGGCAGATGGTGATGCAGTACAACAAGACACAGCATTCGACACACTTCGTAGCAATGTTGGGAATGACGCAGCAGAACTATATCTGAAAACGGTAATACCTGACAATTTAAATCAAAAGCCACCAGTGCCATTTACGAAACAGGACGTTAGCCTTGACGCCGTATTTCTGGATTTCCCGGCTTCTGTCAATACCGACACCAAACTTCAGTCATGGTCTCAGGCACCGAAAACAAATGTTCTGCCCGACAGGTTTGTGTTTATCGGTTATCAGGGCAGCAATGTATCGTTTGAAGTTGTTGGAAATCCTGTTCCTTCCCCGCTCATCTCCGGGCCTGACCCTTCGCTTGAAGAAGAGGAGCAGATCAGGCAGGAAAATGGAGAGATCGTGGTCAATGAAGAGATGAAATGGATGGTTGACTTCGATACCGCAATTTCAAACGGAATGGGTATAAAGATCGGGATTGATGATATTCAACGAAAAAGAGGATTTGACAAAATTGTCGTTTTAGGTATCCGGACAAGTGCCGACAAAGAGGAGTCAAAATTGCTGTTGGAAGAATTATTTGAACATCATAAAAACAGCAGAAAAGGATTAAGCATTCTGCCACAGGGCACACCAACAAATAATACTGAAAAAGAAGGGGCCGGATATAAAAGCCTGGACGATCCGGATCTGAGTTTTGATAATCTGCGAAAGGAGAAGATATTTGACCTTACAGCGGATCCGCTGGAGAAAAAAGACGGCCAGTGGCTGGCAGAGAGCCTGGGGATATCCGATGCCACAATTCAAAATGTGTTGTACAGTGATGGCACCGATCAAAGAGAAGCACGGGCTATGAATATTGCCCTTTGGCCCGCAACGTTAGGATATATGATGGAATCGCTAATGGATCCGGTATTCAACGATAATGATATTGAGTCCACCCGTGAATTCTTTAACCGGCTGGTAACAGGGAGAGGTACTATCCCCGCCATCAAAATAGGTAAACAGCCATACGGGATCTACCCGACGACAGCATTCTCAAAGATCGGATGGCTAAGAGGGCGACCAACTACAAATAGGGCAAATCTGAATATTTCCGCCTTCCTGATGAAGGATAATTATCTTTTGCGACTATACAGCATCTTACGTAAGATCGATCAGGAATGGACAAAGGATTTTTTCGGAAAGGTACCTTACGTCGGAAAATCCGGAGATGCCCATCAGATATTGCTTGATGCTGTCGGTCTGACCCCTCAATCCGTTGAATTTCATCAGCGTTACGCGCACGGCTATCAGGAACTGTACAACCGCCTGAGCTTTTATCAGTCAACCGGAGCATTCAATACCCTGTACACCAGCCGGATCTTTATGCACACCGGAGAGGCATTGTTACGGGATTTAGGGTATGAGGGGGATGAATTCCCTGAAATACTCGAAAAATTATTCCACCGAACACAACATCTGCTGAAAGGACCACTGATTGATGACATTCCACTATCTGAAACCGCACCTATTCGAGACTATACACCACAACCGGATCCGCACAATTATATTCGGTGGCTGATCAACGCAGCTTCGACCTCGCACGATGCTTTGCGAAAGCATGAAGGATTTATTGATGATAAAATACCTGTTGCCTTACTTTTTCTTATGCTGCGTCATGCTCTGGATCTGAGTTTTATCGATGTGAGTTTGCGGTTGCATCTTGAAGCTCAGATCATGCTGCCTGATCAGGTGCGCAAAGCTAAAATAGAACCGTCATTTTTGCATATTGCCGAAAATGTGCAGCAGTCTGAAAGCAAATGGCAATACCTGTACAAAAAAGACGACAAAATAACAGGTGATTTTGCAGGAGATATTGGCACCTATATCCCGAAAGTTATTCATACCAAAGTCGCTGCAGCGTATCTGAAAGAACAATTAGCGGCTCTTGAACGACTAGAACAAGCACCTACCGCACGGCTGGAACGCGCTTTTGTTGAACATATTGACTTGTGTTCTTACAGGCTGGATGCCTGGAAAAATGGTTTTATGAATTTGCAGCTTCAAAATATGCGTAAATCCGAAAGTGATGAAGAGGGAGATTTATACAAAAAAGGGCTTTATCTGGGAGCTTATGCAATTCTGGAAGATGTACGGTCAGAAAATAAAGTTCTGAATGAGGTACGATCCATGGAAGAGGATATCCGGGATTCTTTCCTGAATTCGGACACCCCCTTATTTGAAGATAGTACGAATGGAGGCTATATCGCAGCACCTTCTCTTAATCATGCCGTTACAGCGGCTATTCTGCGAAATGGGTATATGGAGAACTCTACCAAAGAAAATCCGGATCTGCTGTCTGTAAATCTGTCATCTGAACGGGTAAGGAAGGCACTTTCGGTGATTGAAGGGATCCGGGGAGGTCAGAGTCTTCCCGAGCTCCTGGGATATAAACTGGAACGGGAACTTCACGATAACTATCCGGCACTCGAACTCGATTTTTATATTTATGAACTTCGCAGGGCCTTTCCTCTGAGAGCAAACAGATTGAAAGATACCAAAACTTCAGATGATACGGCTATTGAGGATGTGGAAGCACGAAATGTGATCGATGGGCTGAGACTTATTAACCATCTGAAAACATTGCCGGCAAATGCAGTGTATCCATATGGTAAAAATCTGTCTACGGACGGGTTGAATCAGAGCATCCTCGATGCTATAAAAGCAGAAGTAAACAATATTCAGGACATCAATGATGCGATATCCGATGTGGCCATTTCAGAAAGTGTCCACCAGGTGGTACAGGGGAATTATGACCGGGGAGTAGCAACGCTGGACACCTACAGCAAAGGAAACTTCCCTCCGATACCCGATATCATTCAGACACCGAGAAGTGGTGTAAACATAACACACCGGGTCGGGATACATCTGGAAAGCGGTGTGGGAATAAATGCCTCACCTACATCGTATCCCATGACCCCAAGAGCAAAAGGGGAGCCTGCATTGAATAAATGGTTACATACGATATTGCCCGATCCGGCAGATATTGCCTGCCTTGTCAACTTTACAGATTTCAGCGATGGACTGGAAAAAGAAGAAATAATTACCCAAGAGGATCTCGGGATCCAGCCTTTGGATCTTCTGTATCTTTTTGATATGGACATGGAGCAGGCAATTACCCAGATGGATAATCTCCTTATCCAGTTTGTCAGAGATCAGTTTACAGTACGTCCTGATTCAGAAGTTCGGATTAAGTATATGGAAAAGATCCCCGGTAAGGTAAGCTTTTTTGAGCTGTCACCCTTACTGGGCAGCATTCGATCTGTTGTTATGAACTCCAGGCCCCTCGAACCGGCGGATGTTACACGACCTACTGAGGAGCGATCGGAAAGTGTCAGTGTTTTGCTATTGGATAAACAGCGGATCGAGGCCAATAGAACAATATTGCAAGGGATAATGACAAACGCTGATACGCTGCATACCACCATATCAGCATTGACGGATGTTGAAACTCCGGATATATTGCAGATACTGAATAATATCGATTCATGGACGACAAATGTTCTGAGCCGGATGAAGGAAGCACTTGCTTTCGGCAATCCAAATGCCAGTTTGGGTATAATTCATGAAAGCACCTCAGGCATTTTCAAATTGATAATTAATAAGATTCAGAAAGTGATCGAAAGGTGGGATAATAAACTTCAGCGTTATGATGATCAGATGGATTCCTTAGCTTCTGCTACAACAGATGAGGAGAAAATCAGCATTATGATCCGGGCGGAAAAAGAGATCAGCACAACAAGTACGACACCGATACCGGCAACTCCGGTAGCCTATCAGGCATTGCTGGATATAAAAAGGGCCAATTTTGTCGATCGATATGATAAACTGAATGATGATGTTGTGCATTATGCCGGTACTTCCATCAAAACACTTTACGACAATCTGGTTGCTCTTCTTCCTTTGAGTGATTTTGATTTCGAAGAAGTAGATATAACTGCTTCCGAAAATCAGATCCTGCTTTTGGCAGAAAATCTGGCTTCAAGAGTTAATTCGTTGAAAACGGATATGGAGCAGCGCATTGGGAAGGTGGACACATATTTGGCAGAACATGCAGGATCTTCGGATTCCGGGAAGCAGGTTCAGGCGCTTCAGAATGCCGGGACAGCTATATTCGGAGATAACTTTAAGATGTATCCCGAATTTTCATTATCCGAAGATCAGGGCGATGAATGGGCCAACAGCTTCAATGATCAGGCACAATTACTGGATTACAGCATGAATCATGAAGAGGTAGAATTCCCGGTAGATAACTGGTTGTACGGTGTATCCAGGGTTCGGGAGAAAATGCATCACCTGGAAAATATCCATTTCATGCATGAAGCATTCGGAGGAACAGAACTTGATCTACAGCCTGTTCAACTCCCCTACAAGCCCAGTGATCATTGGCTGGCGCTTTCATATCCCGAAGATTATGGGAAGGATGAAGATGATTATATAGAAGGACAGGAGATTACACGGGACAAATTACTTTATACAGCTTATTATTCCACACCATTCAACAAGTCATTGAATCAATGTGGAATTTTGGTAGATGAATGGACAGAACTGATCCCGTCAAAGAATGAAACGACAGGGGTGGTATTTCATTTTGACAAACCAAACTCTGAACCGGCACAGGTGATGTTGCTTGCTATGCCTTCCGATTTCAGGGGACAATGGCAATGGCAGGATTTGGTAGATATTGTGCATGAGACCCTGGAGATGGCAAAAAAACGGGCTATCGAACCGGATCAGATCGATAAAAGCCGGTATGCATGGTTTTTACCAGCAACCATTTCTTCTACTACATCCCGGCCGATTACGGCGTCACTTAACTATTCATTTAACAATTTGGTATTCAATCTAATAAATCAGGATGGCAATTAACAATCAATATATCGTCGCAGAAAATATCCAGGCCACTCTACAGCAGCGTTTGTTACCGGCAATAACCGTTTGGAACAGATTGGAGGCCCGGCCAAGAACCGATAATTTTAACAGGGCGCTGAAAGCTGAAGTTCGTGATGCTTTGTGGATGATGACAAAACAATGGCAGATGGGAGAATTCAGGGGAGATGATGCCGGTTCGCCGATATTTGCAAAAATCCATGTTGACACCACCAGGCTTACAAAATATGTCGCTGACTCCAAAGATGTACAACCCTTTGATGAAACGGTGCCTCTTGAAGCAAAAGTGGAGCAACGACACATCCCTTTTCATTCCGGTAATCAAATTATCTCTTTGGACCTGAGACTGCAAATGGGCCGTCATTGGTTGAAGATGATACGTGGAGTTGGCAGTTATAAAGCCGATTATATTTCAACGTATCCTTTTGAGGACCCCGATCCTTCGGATAAGGATAATGCACTGATCTGTGCACACAGAGAATCATGGGCACATTTCTCAGCTGTCGCAGGCAGGGCCATGGATGGATATAAATTGTATGAATATCTGGTGGAATCAGCAGGTAACAAGGCCTCGGATGGTATTACAATGCCTGTGGCGGATCAAACCGTAATTGATGAAAAAGGAGCGAAGTTCGTCGCCTGGTTTAATGCTTTATATCTGCAGCCTTTGAATCCGGAAAATAATGCCTGGATGCCCCAACATTTAGAATACCAGTTTGCCTGTTCAGCACCCAAAGGAGACAACGATAAGGTGATGGTGGCTGATGAGTATTATCACGGACATCTCGACTGGTTTAATCTTGACATAGACACAAGAAACACTGATTTAGGAACAATTCCCGACCCGCCTGAAGATATTGAAGATAAAATCGTGGAATCTTTCATTCCGGTACCTCTGAGTTTTGAGGGGATGCCCAATACCCGGTGGTGGACATTTGAAGATTCAAGGACAAACTTCGGAGATATAAACCCTGATACAACCGACCTCAATAAGTTGTTGCTGATGGAATTTGGTTTGATATATGCCAACGATTGGTTTTTGTTCCCTGTCACCATGCCTGCCGGAAGCATTGCCAATGTTCGGGGGATGTCCGTTACCAATACCTTCGGAGAACGCTACTGGATTAAAGCAGCCGGAAGCGGACCGGACGACGACTGGCAGAGATGGAGTATGTTTACGCTCAGTAAAAAAGGTGTTGATGATCAGAAAGCGGACAACAGTGTGCTTTTGCTCCCATCAACCGGACAGATCCTGGAGGGGAAGCCGCTTGAAGAAATCAGAATGATACGGGATGAGGTAGCCAATATGGTATGGGCTGTTGAAAAGCTGGTACCACTGGCACACGGGAGAAGCAAGCCGGGAGCGGAAGCAGCCCTCGAATTATATCGTCAATATCAGAAGATATTCGACCAAAATGTGGAGGAGGGATCCATTATGCCGGATGATCCTCCTGAGTACAAAGCGAATATCAGGTATGAGGTAATGAATTCAGTTCCCGAAAACTGGATCCCGTTTATTCCGGTTCATAAGGATTCTGACAACCGGGAAATTCAGCTTCAACGTGCTTCTATACCAAGAGTACTTAAAAATCAGGATCCGGGAGCTTTTGAAAAAGTCCGCCCCAGAACAAATCTGATACGGGAAGGACTCGATAAAGATACGCCGGAAGCATATTTTATTCATGAAGAAGAAGTTCCAAGGGCAGGTGCCGTGCTTACCCAATCCTTCCAGCGTTCACGATGGTATAACGGTAAAGTCGTCAACTGGCTTGGTGTTCGTAAATCCACCGGCAGGGGTGAAGGCTCAAGCGGATTGGATTTCGACAGGATTGTACCGGTGCCCCGAAAGAAAGATTAGGAATTCTTTCAGAAATGGATTTAAACAATCCTTTAATTGTCTACAAATCCGATAATTAAAAGTCTTTTTTTAATTGCTTTATCAGAATAAGTTCTGACATTCGCAGGAAAATTAGCAGAAAGTACTTTTAATTTAATTCATATGAGCATTACAACCATAATCGGCCTGGTTGCAGCGGCATGCACCACTTTTTCTTTTCTTCCTCAGGCAATAAAAGTGATCCGGACACGACACACAAAAGATCTGTCGCTTGTGATGTACCTGGTCTTTACCATCGGAATTCTACTCTGGCTGATCTATGGGATATTGCTTAAGGATCTTCCCATGATATTGGCGAATGTTATCACAATAGTGCTGGCATTTACCATCCTGATCATGAAAATCCGGTATAAGTGATTTTTGAATATTACTTATAAAAAAACCACGCAAAGTAGTGATTTATCCCATAGGTAATCCCTGCAACAATGATGCAGGAAACCAGGATTATTACTGCGGATCGCACATAATTTCGTCGGATTTCACTTTCAGCCCGTTCACGGATATGGGCTTTTTCCTCGTCGGTTAGTTCCTTAAAAGTGAGGTCATGGTCTTTTTTTGTTTTTTTAAATCGTTCCAGTTCCTGACCATAGATCTCACGAACATATTCAAAAGGCTGGCTGGGTCGCCGGGTAAATACGGATTTTAAATTGCCGGCTCCTGTATACCAGCTGCCAATAAAAAGTCGTGTTCGTTCCAGTTGTCGTTTCATAAACAGAATATCATCAGTTCGTTAAAAATATCGGAGTATTCAGATAGTTTCATAAAAAAGGATCTTACTGTTTTATACGTTTTTTCCTGTTTTCCGGACAGGACCAATTTCAGAAATTCAATTTAGTATTAAATATATGCTACTGAGTAGTATTTCAAGGGCTTAAAGGGTAATTTTCATATTTCGAAAAATAAAAGAAGAAACATAGAGAATAGTACCTTCAGCAAGCGCTAATCTGAACTTTTTGTT
>JBNKDZ010000284.1:0-6939 GCA_050288525.1 Cyclobacteriaceae bacterium | reverse complement strand
TTATTACATAATGTAAAAAAAAGTATAACAGAAGCGCTAAAAAACCAAAATATTACCCTCTTTGTATTTTCCATAACTTTGTTAGTGTTTCCGGATAATATCCAAAATTTGTATACACCCAATTATATAACCACTGAGCCTGATAGTTTAACCCTTTAGAATTTTCGTGCCCATTAGAAATATTTTTAAGTTCTCCGGAGGAATTAGATAAACCATGTTGATCATAAATTTTATATGTTGGATTACATGGATGACAATTATCTACAACTAATATCATGGTATGAAATCCATCAATTAACGAAATGTAATAGACATGGTATCCTATCCTATCTTTAATATCATTTTTAATACTTTGATAAATATTTCCTGATTCGTTGTCATTTAATATAAGAATCTTCTTTGAATCATTATTTAAACTCTTTATTTCAAACTTTTTAATAGTAATCTCATGTTTCACATAACCTAATTTTTTAAATTTTTCAGCTCTTAAAATCGCTCCATTTGAAGTGGCAAATTTTATATTGGATGTGATCTGATCTAATGCGTTAAGCGTATAAAAACTGTTATGATCCTCCAATAAACATCCAAGATATCTGTCAGCCGCATAAATGCAATAATTCTGGTTGTATTCCTGAGGAAATCTTGCCCTGACTTTAGAAGCTACAACTTCAATTTCTTCAATCATTCTGGAAAAATCTGCTTCGGAGAATACATCTTTATCGTGATTTATCAAATTAAACTCCCCGGCAAGCAGTTCCTTTGTCTTCCAGTCTTTTGTATAAATCCGAAGCTTGTACTTTGCAGGATGTAGGGATTTGTTATCAAGTGTTATTTCAAAATTATCGCCATAGCGAATATTTTCACACTTTTTCTCATCATAGATAAGCTTTACTTTCCCGTCATTTGGTTCCATCTCAATTCTGGAAATCACCCCATCATCGTTTGTGAAAGCTGCAGGGGGATCTCCTTTTATTATCTGTAAATAAAAGGTGCCCATATTATTCCGGGGCATTACAATATCCGGAACTTTATATTTTCTATATTTGGCATCATATTTTGCATCCAGTGTGATCTCTTCTTTTTTACAACGCCCACATGAATCATCTGATACAATGAGCAATACTGGTTTTTGTGCAGGATCAATCCTGAATACCGGCACAAAATCATAGAAACCCACCTCCAGGGTCACCTCTTCAGACTCATAATTCCGGGAGTTTCCTCCCAGCTCGACTTCAGATACGATCAGTTTCCTCGCCATCGTTTTCTTTTTTTTCGGTTTTAATCCATGATTTTTCCAGTTCCACCAGTTCCAGCTCCGCCACCCCTTCGCTGTCCACTGTGCCGGAATAGATGAGTTCTTTTTGTCCTTCGGCAAAGTCCGCCGCTTCCACATCTTTTACTTTTATGCTAACCGGCATCCCAGGATCGGTATTTATTGCTTTTATAAACAGATGCACCTTATCTCCGTAATTCGATCCGTCAACCCGTTTTGTTTTCTCCTCATCCATCCAGTACATCTCCACTACCTTCGGCTCAAGCACCTCTTCGGCCATGGGAGCCGGTACTGCAGCCATGGCCAACTGGCTCAGGTTTGTCGGAATGGATTTTTGTACATGATTCTCTATAGTAATCTGTACGCCACCGGTATTGCACATTATAGTTGAATCTTCCAACAATGGCGCATTTCCGTCTACCGTAACTCCCTCTGCTACGTTTTGCCATTGGGCCACATTAATCACCCCGATACACGGTGGGGGATTGTTGGTAAACTTTGTACAGGTACCCTGAAACTGCAGGTTCATCTTACCTTTATCAGCCTCGGTGGCCCATGGTTTGTCCTGTATCAGTATCTGCGTAGAGGTGACAAGAAGCTTCCCCTGCGGATTGCTGCACAATGGACATTTGATGATCGCTCCGTTACATACATACTTTCCTGCCATGCCTAGATCTCTTTAATATTAAAAAATGTACTCCGAACGATATTTTCGCCCTTCTCCTCCACATGAATCTCAGCTTCACAAAGCCAGTCTGTAAGCTCATCCAGAATGTAAAATCCTTCTGACTTCAGCGTGTAACCCAATCCCTCCATATCCTTTGTTTTAAATGAAATCAGCGTTTTGTCCGGTTTTGATTCATCCGCAACCAGTTTATACAGTCCATCGACTGTGATTCGTCCATATATCCCGTAAAAAGGACATTTTTCTGTGACTACCTGATATTCGAGGTGCTTTCGGTACAAACCGTTAAAAAACAACCCGAAAAAGTTATGCTGCTTCAGTTCTTCCAGTACTTTATCCGGGTCCTTAAGCTTCCTTGCCAGACCATCCATATAATCATGAAACTCGATCCCGTCATAAACTATGGATAAACTCTCCCGTATATCCTCAAATTCTTCCCGGATCTCTGGCACGTTGTGTATATCAACAAGACGCCCACGATGGTCGGCCTCCACCAGTAAATGGTCGTAGATCCCGGACGTCACAAGCAATAATTCTTCAGATTTTTTAAGGTATCCGCCAAGTTTTATGTGTTTATCAAAACAACTTATCCTCAGGAAAACTCCGGGGTCATCCTGTTCGATCCGTTCGATCATGACTTTTCTCAATGAAGAATGGTGTACCGGTGACCGTTCATTTTCAACGATGGTCGTTTCTGTAACGATCACATAGTTCTTGTTCCCCTTAAGGTCAAACTCAGGACAAACTTTCTTTAATTCTGCTATCCCTGACCCCGGCATCATCACCCTTTGCTTATTTTCACATTCGATCCGCCTTTAAGGGATGCTTCTCCGGCACCCGAAAGTTTCAGATCCCCGTCCGAAGATTCAATATTGGTATCACCGGCAACCTGATTCAACGATCCTCCCACCTGTATGTTAAAGCCTTCCTCAATATCCTTGGATACATTTTTTGCCGTTATGCCAAGATCTTCGCCGGTATTGATTGTTGTTTTCTTTCCTATTTTAAATTGAGCATCCTCTTCAATATTGGCAATAAGGTTTTTTGCATTGATGGTTAATGTTTGGGGAGTCGTTATGGTCATATTACTTCCGGCGGTATCCAGCTGGATCACATTGCCATTTTTGTCGCTGATGGTGATCATCTCACTTCCCCCCTTGTCGTTCAGCTCAATGGTATGACCGCTCCGGGTCCTGATTGCTTTAATATCATTACCTTTGGTCTTCCATCCAGCCGCTTTGGCATTGCCATTATACAATGTTCCTTTTACATAAGGCTTTTCAACATCCCCTCCTTCAAATCCTACAAGTACTTCTTCCCCTGTTTCAGGAATAAAATACAATCCTTTATCACTCCCGGCATGTGGCATCACCATACGCAACCATGGCGTAAGGTTTGTAGACCATGGGAACCGTACCCGCACCCTGCCCATACCTTCCGGGTCGTTGTTATCGGATATCACAGCTACCTGATCTCCACTCACCTGTATTACATCCGGATTTGTGTCGGGAGGTATGAGCTGATCAAATGGAATGGCTTCGAAAATGTTACTGTAATAGCCATTTGTTGAGGATGTATGTATCAATTTCGTTATAATATAACTACCAAAATTCAGTTTATCTCCTTTAACATCTACCACATGGCCAACTTTCAATGCCGGATTTTTGCTGATCCCGTTCATCTGCACCATATTTCCCATTTGACCATCTTTCTTCAATTTTACCATTTCCCTCAATACCTGATTGGAATTTCCTTCAAGCGTAGGTTGTACAGTATGTTCCTTTTGGGTATGCAGAAAGAAATTTGAAGATTCATCAGCCATATGTTTTGCGATTCCCCTGGCCATGGTATAGGTTTCACCTGCAGTTACCTCAATGTCCTTGTTATGCCAATAATCATGTGTTATATGACCGAACTTCTGAGGTCGAAGCTTTGTCTCAAGTTCAAATTCCTGCAGGTTGACTCCATAGATCAAGGTAGCGGTATCCTGATTGTTCTGACCAAAAACCAGCTCCTGGCCATCATAAAACAGCCATTCTCCGTGCCTCATTGCCATTCTCCGGACAAACGAAAAATTACTTTCATTATATTGTGCGACATAATGAAACGTATTTTTATTGCGCGGATTGATGTTAATCTTCAACTGGTTTTCCGGATAGCCTGTTGTAGCTCTACGTACGATCGTTTTAAGATCCTGATCCAGATAAGATGCACAATTGGCACCGTCTTCCATCAGAATTGTCGGACTGTAGCCCCGCACATGAATAACACTACCCGAATGCTGATGATCTGCTTTGGAAGAGGCGATCTCTGTTACCAGTCCGCGGAAATGTCCTGTTGAGCCGGCAGAATGTATTTCAATAACAATCTCTTTTCCAACCAGTGTTTTGGTGTCTTCAAAGAAAGTTGCTGTTGCTGAAGAAAAACAATCAAGCCGGTAGGTGATTTCAAATCGATGATGTCCGCTGATGGATTGTTCAATTCTGAGGTGGTCAAATCTGTGGTGCGATTTGCCATTGAGGCTAATAAATATTTTTTCTGACATTGTGCTCTGTAGTTCTATAAAAAAATAGATCCTGACCTGCCATTTAAAAACATTGCAAACAGCAGGGATAAACAGCTATAAATATAACCAAACAAATGTTATATTATTATTAAAAAGATGCAAATAAATGTGGTTTTATGGCGATAAAATAGAAATTATTTTTTATTTCAAGCATCATCAACTATTTGCCGAAGTTGAAACTTTGAAACATTATTTCAGTCAATCACCCAGATTGTAAATATCGCTCCAAAAAGGGTCGACTGATGATTGATTGTGGAAGGCACGCTTTACAAAAGCGCGCCAGCGAGATTTTTCTTCTTATCCTCCAAGCTTTATTTTAAAACGTTATTGCTGCTGCTATAAAGCTTTTCCAAAGTCGGTAAGTTTGGAAAAGGGGAATTCACTTTCAGGCATTCATCATTGTTCGATCATATAAACTTTTTTATCCTTTACAGAAACTTTATAGTATGCTCTGTGTAGCATATCATCTATTTCCTGTTTGGAGTATTTTTCTGAAGGAACGGTCACCAATTTTTCATCCTTAAAAGAAACTGTCTCCGTATTTTCTTCAGGCTTCCATCCTCCGAATCCGATAAAAAAGCTTCCTTTGCTGAAACTGACTGAATCGACGTAGATGGATTCACCAAAATCTTCGTTGCGATGCCCGATCAATGGTATCCAAATCTCAATATTCATGGAGTCAGTACCCTGCATGATCACTATTTTTTTCTCTTGTGCATCGAGACTACCCGATTGTTGGGCTAACAGAATTACTTTATTTTCAAGTACAAGGTCACAATTGAGGCATCCCGAAACAGGATCTTTCATCTCAAGTATTACAACAGAATATGTTGATTCTTGTCCATACCCGTTCTGATCCTGCGCCAAACAAGAGACGCCGGATAAAGCCAGCAATCCTAAAACCAGTAAAATTCGCATTTCAATTCTTTTATTTAAAATAATAAATATAAGCCAAATTCTTCCTACCCCTTCGAACTCTCATAAAAACGATCCAGATCTGCAATTATTTCATCAATATCATCGCGAATTGACAAGATCAGGTTTTTATATTTTCCCTGGTTGTACAGATCGTTGATCAGGGAATACACCGGCCGGTTCTTCGTCCAGAATGCTGTATCGAGGAAAACCATCGGGCTGGCATAACCTACAATGAGATAGTGGTCTTGGGCAGCTTACTGGAATATTTCCTGTATGGTGCCTGCTCCCCCAGGAGCAAATACGATACCTCCCTTGGCGATCGTCAACAAGCCGTCTTCACGTACGCTATTGGCAAAATATTTGGCTATTTTTGTAGCAAAGGGTGTGGGAGGCTCATGCCCGTACAGCCAAGTCGGCACTCCCAGACTCTCATATTTATTCCCCGGGAACATATCAATCACTCTGAATGCCAGATCCATCCATTCCGGATGCTGATAGGTTGGTGCTTTCGACAAGATTTTGAGCGCTTCTTCAAAATCATTCATATCTTTCCCGGCAAACCAGGCTCCGAAATGTGTAGCCTCCATAGCCCCAGGACCTCCTCCTGACACCATCAGGGCTCCATTTTCAGTCAGTTTTTTCGACAACAGGGCAATGGTTTTAAAATGTCCCTCACCTCTTGATAGGTTATGCCCTCCCATGATCCCGACAATTTTTCGTTCTTCATAGTTATCCAGAAAGTCATACAAAGCATCTGTGATTGAATGATCATGCAGCCTTCGGGCAAGGGTTTCATATATATTTTTCGCTTCTTCTCCTTGCTTTTTGAAATGGCTGTAAACAATATAATCGCGTGTATCCTTATAACTTTCAGGATGACCGACCCTGTATTCTCCCAACAACGTATCCCGGTCGTAGAGCCGGGCCGTATACAAGTTAAACGGAACATCGAGCTGGGGAAAAATAAAATTATGTCCGGAAAGATGATTGATTAATTCTGTTTTAAAGCTGCAGCCCAGAAACATACACTTTTTAAACGTTACCTGAAGCGCCCTTTCGTGATGCTTTTTAAAATTCAGATTCTGAAAAGCCGTACTTTCTATGACAGATTGTGACAATACTTCTTCTAACTGATCCTGTGTCTCAATTTCTCTGTATCCCATTTTTGCTGGTTAAAAAATCCGGAGATTCTGTTTTTGAATGAATCCGCAAATATAACGGGGTTTTAAAAATATTGTATGCAATAAAGGGAATAATTAAACCATTTTGGCCGCTGCTTCATACCTGCCCTTGGAATTGGGCAATTTTATTTTAAAGGTGGTGCCGACACGTGTCTTTGACTTAACCGATATTTTCCCCTTCAACTTGTCAACTGTTTCTTTCACGATATACAAGCCAAGACCAGAACCCTGATTGTCATTGGTAGCCCTGAAGAACATAGTCCATATTTTTGGCAGATGCAGTTCAGATATTCCTATTCCGTTGTCTTTTACTATG
>JBNKDZ010000283.1:0-2747 GCA_050288525.1 Cyclobacteriaceae bacterium | reverse complement strand
AAGAAAATCTCCAAACTCTCTAAAAGCATGAATATTAAAGGGATGGAATATCTCAATAACCTCAACGATAAGGAGAAAAAATAGGCTCACATGAATATTAAAAACTCAAACCGGTTAAAAACTATTATGCTCGTAATATTTTTAACCGGTGTTTTATCTGCCGGCTGTAAAAGAGAATCAGCCATTGAAAGGTTTGTAAAAAATCACCATGCCTCGAATGAGTTTCATCTCTACCCTTCCACCATGCGGATGGCTAATCTGAAGGATGATCCGGATTATAACGATATGGTCAAAGATATCCGGCATGCAACGATCTATAACTATGGAAGCTTGCCTTCCTCACATGTGATAGACTCCCTGTATTCGAATATTATAGCGGACGACTACGAAGACATCATGACAATGAGTGGAAATGCAATGAATATGCGTGTATTTCTTAAAGAAAAAAAAAAACCTGAATGGATACTGATAAGTGAGGCGGATAGCGCATTCGTCATTCTGGATGTCCGGGGTATGATCAATATATTGAAATTACCTAATATGCTAAGTAATTTCAATGAGAACAATCTCATCAATGTTTTTAATTTAAAGGATACCAAAAACCACCAGAATTGAATACTGTATTACGAATAGAAAACCTCAACAAAAAATACAAAAAGGTGCAGGCAGTAAAAAATCTGTCGCTTGAGGTAAAAGAAGGAACTGTACACGGGTTGCTTGGTCCGAATGGAAGCGGAAAAACGACTACATTCGGTGTTGTGCTCGATGTGATAAAAAGAGATTCGGGGACCTACGCATGGTTTGATGGCCTCCCTCCAAAGCAAAGTCGGAAGAAACTGGGAGTAATTCTGGAAACACCAGCCTTCTACCCTTACCTGTCAGCTATTGAAAATCTAAAGATTGCTGCTACTATTAAAGGGTATGGCATCAACAGGATTGACAAGGTGCTTCAACAAGTTAACCTGTACGAAAGAAGAAACTCAGCCTTTAAAACATTTTCCCTCGGAATGAAGCAACGTCTTGCTCTGGCTTCAGCCCTTATTGCAGACCCTCCGGTATTGCTTCTCGACGAACCCACCAACGGGCTTGATCCGCAGGGGATTGCTGAAGTACGATCCCTGATCACAGATCTGGCTAATGAAGGAAAAACCATCCTGCTGGCCAGTCATATGCTTGACGAAGTACAAAAGGTATGTACCCATTTCACCGTCATGCGCAAAGGAGAAAAGGTGTATGAAGGAAATGTTGAAGAAGCACTGGCCACCGATCAGCATGTTGAAATAGCATCGGATGACATGACCCTTCTGAAACAGACATTGAATGAAATGGATCTTAGGGATCTTAGGGAAGAAAAAGGCAGATATAAAATCAAATTATCTTCCTCCATGACAACCACTGAATTGAACCGGCTTCTGATCGATAAAGGCATTGTCGTATCACATCTTACGATGACTTCAAGCAGTCTTGAACAGTATTTTTTAAACATTTTAAAGGAGAATCATGATTAGACTTTTAAAAATAGAATGGCTCAAAATACGGCAGTACAAGGTTTTCTGGATTCTGATGATCTTATACCTGCTTTCGGTGGGGATCGTCTGTTCAAGTGGCATGTTCCTGATGGAATTTCTGAAAAGCAAAGGGGCCGAATTCGAAGGCATAGATCCAACCATACTGCCCCTATACGATTTTCCGGATGTATGGCAGAACATCACATACATTGCAACGTTTTTAAAGATCCTGCTGGCCTTTATTGTGATCATATCCGTCACCAATGAGATCAGCTATCGTACGTTGAGGCAAAACATTATTGATGGTATGAGCAAGGGAGACCTACTGACGTCCAAGCTCCTGCTGATCATTTCACTGTCGTTTGCCGCCAGTCTGTTCCTGTTTTTAATCGGACTCACCACCGGACTGATCTATTCGGATGTAGTTGAACCGAGGTTTATTTTTCAGGAACTTGAATTTATCCTGGCCTATTTTCTGGAAGTTATGACCTTCCTCTCAATGGCATTTTTGTTGGCCTTATTGCTCAGAAAAGCCGGATTTGCTATCGTATTGTTGTTTATGTACACCCTGATCCTGGAACCCTTCCTGACCGTAAATATGGAGCACAATCCACACATACCTGATACACTCGACTGGATTGTCCCCTATTTACCCATTAAATCCATCAACAATCTGATACGGGTTCCTTTCCAGAAGTATGTATTCATGAAAATCCAGGACTTCATAGCCCTGAAAGACCTGCTGATCGTTATCGGTTGGCTGGGATTGTACAACTTAATTATCATATGGGTATTAAAAAAGAGGGATGTCTGATACATCCTTCTTTTTTAAATATCACTTTTTTTATTTATTTTTATATCATCATTTTTATTTATCCAATCGTATACTTTTATCACATGAATGTGTTTTTTAAACGAATTATCATCCTTTTTATAATCATTTTCCCTGAAATGGTCTTGGCTCAGAATGAGATGGTCACAAAATATAATGCCGTCCAATTAAGTGGCCGTTCTTTCATGCTTACAGATGACACCAATAATCAATTTGGATCCATATGGTATAAATCAAAAATCGACATGAGCAGGGATACCTCTTTCTTGTTTATTATGTATTTCGGAGATAGAGATAGTGATGGTGCTAACGGAATGGCTTTTGTTATTCACAACGATCCAAGAGATACTATCGATGATCCTAATATTGTAGTTGGTTATTTAAACGGTGTCAAACTCACTCAGGAA
>JBNKDZ010000282.1:0-5317 GCA_050288525.1 Cyclobacteriaceae bacterium | reverse complement strand
CTGAACATACCATAGGAATGCTGCTCAACCTTGTAAACCATCTCCGGAAAGCCGATATTGAAGTTCGCCAAAAGATCTGGGACAGAGAAGGGAACCGTGGCATAGAAATCATGGGACGGACCGTCGGGATTATCGGATATGGCAATATGGGTGAGGCTGTTGCGCGTAGATTGCATGGTTTCGGATGTAATATTATAGCATATGATAAGTATAAAACAGGCTTTGGGAACGAAATTGTGCGAGAAGTGGATATGGAAACATTCTTCCGGAATGCCGAAATTGTAAGTTTTCACGTACCTTTAACTGAGGAAACCCGGATGTATGTCAACGATTCCTTTATTGAAAGGTTTGAGAAGAATATTATCCTGTTAAATTCCGCAAGAGGTGAGATCATGCCGATAAAAACATTATTAAAATATCTTAAAATCGGCAAAATTGTTGCGGCTGGTATGGATGTACTGGAAAATGAAAAAATGCGCAATTTGAATGATGAACAAAACAAGGTAATGAGTGAACTTTTTACCATGAATAATGTTATCTTCACACCTCATGTTGCCGGATGGACAAAAGAATCGTATATTAAGATCAGTCAAACACTTGCCAATAAAATTATAGCACTTAAATTAGATTAATTTTTTGTGGGAATTTTATCGGAAAACGGATATGAAATTTAAAGACAGGTTAGCAGAAATAAGCCGGAAAATGTATGACATTTCCGAGAAACCTATTCTCACCTCTACCATTGTATTGATAGGCGTGGCAATAATTGTGCTTTTGGCTAGTTTTCCCTATTACCGAGATGAATTTCATAATTTTCTGGGACAGGTCCTGGCTGAAGCACACGGCATGATCTTTGACATTGCCGTCATAGGTATCCTCATATTCTGGCTGAATAAAACCGGTGAAACACGCACCAGGATCCGGACGTA
This sequence comes from Cyclobacteriaceae bacterium, assembly GCA_050288525.1. Classification (GTDB taxonomy): domain Bacteria; phylum Bacteroidota; class Bacteroidia; order Cytophagales; family Cyclobacteriaceae; genus JBNKDZ01. The sequence continues at coordinate 4,388 of JBNKDZ010000282.1, read as the reverse complement.
TAAAGATGAAATCGATGACTTCCGTTTGTGGGAAAGTGAAGAAGCTGCCTTCAGGACTGTCGGGAATATAAAACGTCTGAACAGACATAAGATCTACAATATCAACCTGGCCCATTGCTATCTTTCAAAGACCAACCTGAATTATGTCAAACTTATTGGTGCCAATCTCAACTATGCCAACCTGTTCAGTTCCATCCTCATTGATGTAAATATGGAAGATGCCCGGCTCAATCAGACCAATTTTGAAAACTGCAACATGAATCAGTCCATCCTCCGCCGCGCGTATGCCAACGGAGCCATTTTCAGGGATACATATCTTATCAAAGCAAACTTTGAAAAAGCGTTCCTTATCAAAGCGAATTTTACAAATGCTTTTTTGATGGAAGCAGATCTTCAGGGAGCTTATCTTACCGGAGCGGAATTTACCAATGCCAATCTTTACAAAGCAGATTTGCGCAAAGTAAAAGGATTATCGCTCGAACAATTGTCTAAAGCAAAAACCTTATATCTGGCAAAATTCGATGACGACATCATGAAGCTCATTGAAAAAGATCACCCTGAACTGGTAGGGAGATAGATCTTTTGGCAGAGGGCACAGCGCAGAGAGCATAGCGTGAAATTTGACATGATCAAGGAATAGTCTCCACTTTCAACTTTCAACTTTCCACTTTCAACTTTCAATTTCTTACATAAAATTAATATCCACACTAAAAGGTGACTTCATAAGGAATTTCAAGGCTTCTTCCATGGTCATATCACCTGAGATCACTTTATTCAGGGATTCCGTGATGGGCGATCGCATAGGGTAATTTTTCATCAGGCGGATCATGATCTTAATGGTATTGATACCTTCAGCAGTTTCTTCCATGGTCGATAGTATATCCTCGATTTTCTCTCCGGCAGCAAGTCTTCTGCCCACGGTAAAATTTCGACTGAGACTACTGGAACAGGTAGCCACCAGATCGCCTATCCCTGCAAGTCCGAGAAATGCCTGTGTATTGGCACCGAGCATCCTCCCCAAATAGATCATTTCGATCAATCCTCTGCTGATCAGCAATGAACGGGCATTCTCTCCGAATCCCATACCACTCAATGCTCCTGCTCCAATCGCGATGATATTTTTTAACACCCCGGTTAGTTCGATCCCTATAAGATCTTTACTTCCATACACCTGGAAACGGTCGTTCCTCAACAGCCGCTGGCCTTCTGCGATCACCTCATCGAAATGACTGGCAACTACTGTTGCTGCAGGATGACGCTCGATCAGCTCTCTTGAAAGATTCGGCCCTGCAAGGCAACCGATCCGTACAACCAGGCTTTTCTCCCGAATCAACCGACTGATGGTATACACATCATCTCGGGACATCTTATACCGATCATCTGTCTGCCAGTCCTCCCGGGCGACCCAAAGTCCTTTTGTTCCATGGATCAGTATATGGTAGGGTTTCAAAAAAGGCGATAGTTGCTGGATCAATTCACTGAAATTCTCGGAAGGAACAATCGGGAAGATCACATCACATGATTTGCCAACCTGCTCAAGATCATTGACCATCGTAATGTTTTCATGCATCTGTACCCCGTTAAGCACCCCTGTTTCGTGGACTGTCTTAACGACTTCAGCATTCCGTGCATATAACAATACCTTTGAATTCACGGCAAGAATATTTGCGACGGCAGAGCCAAAACTTCCGGCTCCGATCACTCCTACGGGTTTATCAGATATATTTTTCGAGCTCATAACCATCCATCCTGTTGTGATAATAATATAGGTTGTTCATGTCCTGAGTGACAATATTGCCTTTTTTATTCTTTAAAAGAGGCCTCCTTGAGTGATACATCCCGACATTGGAAATGCCCAGATCGATCACTTCATCAATATTTCCGGTAAGGTGTGTGGCTATATCCAGTTTGCCTTCATTAAAAAGCTCAATGACCCTATCGCGTAACCGGTCAGCTATTTTACGAAACTGGCTGTAATCGATTTCCACTTCCTCAACCGGCAATCTCAGCAAGGAATAAAGATCCATTTTTTTATAAGCTTTCCGGATCATTTCGAAAGCTGTAAATGCTACCAGATGACTGGCGAAGACCCTGTTTATCCGGTGATATTCACGAACGATCTTCTCACTCAGCATGCGGGTATATTCTTCCTCCCTTTGTGAATCACGTGTGATCTTACCTTTAAACATAAAATAATCACGTGTGTGGATATAGTTTCCGTTGATATCATAACTAATTCCTTCATCATCCACATAATTTCCAAACAGATCCATCGCCTTGCCTATGGATACGGATATATTCGACCCTTTGGTGAAAAATTCAAATAGGAACTTTAGTATCCTGCCGGATGAAGCATATTGATCTCCCTCAACGTAATACCTTTGTTGTCCTTTTCGTTTCAGATAATCATTAATCAGTGCAGGAGCTTCCAGCACAAAATTGTAATTGATCACCACAGGAACGATAAAGATCTTGTTTTCTCTCCCTGAAGCATTTTGTTCATATTTTATGCGTTGTGCTTCAATGGCTGTTCCCAGCAAACCTAGTTTCAGGCGTGTTTCAATCTTTCCGGATCTGGAACGCGTCCCACCCGGAAAAAACAGGCTGTGACACCCTTCTCTGATGGCAAGGCTTGAATAGGTACGGAGTGTTTCCAGATAAATCAGGTTTTTCTTCCTGCGATCTACTTTATACGCTCCGAGACTGTTCATGAAATAGGCAAAGATCTCAATATTAAAGAGGTTCAGACCTGCTCCATAAATAAAAGCCGGTAACCCGAGCGTATTGATGACCCATCCCACAAGAATGGAATCCAGGTTGCTGAAATGTGTCGGCACCATAACAACAGTACCCATTTTTGTTAGCTTTCTGAGTTGCTCCGTCTCACCACTGATCTGTATCTTATCCTGAAGGGTGAGGTTTCCTCTCCATAAGGCACCGAATTTTTTGATTCTTGCAGCATTCAGAAGCCTGGCAAAGCCAAAAGTAACGATTGTCCGGGCCAGTCTGTAATGTGAAGGTTTAAAATTTCCCGCAATCTCATTGGCATACCTCCGTATAATATCCAGTAAGATCTCCTCTGCAGCCTGCTTCTTTTCCTCTTCCTGTTGAATATTAATATTTACCAGCCTGTTTTTTACCTCGTTCCAAAATGGCCCTTCATCCTCAGGGTCAACTTTCCATGGATTCTCCTTGTATCGAAGCTTTTCCCTGTGCCGTGTCAGCTCCAGTTCTTCAATCAGTGCATTTGTCCTTGGACGAAGTTCTGTGATCCGTTCAAAGCTTTCCTTTACAACTCTCTCAATAAAATCCTTCCGGTTTTTTGCCATTTTAACTACGGGCCATTCATCTTTTCCGGAATGTATCGGATCATACTTCTTGCTGACAATTCTCTCTATAGGACGTGTTATCTTTTTCAAAACCTGAATTTAGGATTCAAAATATCTCTTAGCAGTACAAAATTTAAAAGTCACCAAATTTAACGATTTTGCGGTCATATTTTAATCCTATTGCAATTTATTAGCCAAGAAAATACGTTTTGATTGTTGCGCATCATAAAAATCTACTGCTTCCTTACGTACGCCCCTCTTTAAAATCGGATGCATTCGTCCGGTATTTGCATCCGTTTCAAACGTTATTTCGGTGCCGGAAGAAGCAGGGTCTACAGATACCAGGCACATGTGGTCAAAATCTATTTCAGGTTTTGTTTCGATGAGTTGCCTGTATGTGTACATCTTTAAAGGCCAAAATCCTTTTTCCTTAGCCAGAGTGTCATTTTCGTCAAGGATCAGGTGCCTTTCTCTTTTATCCACAACAACATAAAACCATGACCTGATTTGGTCGCCCTTTTCTGTGGCTTCATGAAAATATTCAACAAATGCCTTCAGGTTGTTGCTTACAAAAGGCAGAGGGAAATTAAAAGCCATTTTATTATAGTGTACCGTCATTACATGTTGACCGTTCCAGCCTATGTAAAAAAATACCATTCCTGTTAAAAATCCAATAAGTAAAATAGTAGGATCAAAATAATTAGCGATATGTATCAATAATGAAAAAGGCGTCAGTATTCCCCCTGCAATCAGGGGAAAAAGCATTTTTTTATTCTGAAGAACAACAGAGGATATATATCTGAGGTCAAACGTTTCCCTTTTTCCTTTTCGTATTACAATGAGTGCATTTTCTGTAAGCTGACATTGATTTTTCACATCACCCTTCCCTGCCAGATATACAAAGGCCCTCAATTCACCCGGCAATATCAACTCTTCCATAAACGATCAGTCAAAATTAATCCTGGCCAGATAGGCGTTATCTTCATTTTCATAGAGGATTTGTGACCTCCCTCCTATTTTCTGAACAGCCTTTTCCATCGTAGGTATATCAATATACAA
>JBNKDZ010000281.1:0-34532 GCA_050288525.1 Cyclobacteriaceae bacterium | reverse complement strand
TGTGAGTAAAATAAGAATTATCCTTACGGAAATAGGAGACTCCTCCACTATAGGTGCTTATCCATACACGATTGTTATTATCACAATAAATATCATAAACGCCGTTGCCTTTTAGTGAATTAATGTTGTCAGGATTGTCTTTGAAAATATTTAAAACGGAACCATCGTCTTTTGTTATTTCCCAGACGCCCTGTCCGTCAATTCCAATCAATATAGTCTGATCTGACACAGACTCAATGGCTAATATTGGTTGATTTGGGATGCTTGAAACAACAGAAAGATTATGTTGGCCTTTCTCTCGTCGTATACACAACAAGCCGTTAGAAATAGTTCCAATCCACAGAGTATTTGAAAATGCATCAAAATAGAGCTTTGAAAAATTGTAATCCGTACCTTCTGAAAAAGTATAATAATCAACAGATGACTGATCCCGGATATCAAACAGCTTGATTTTATCAACATTTGCGTAAAAATACCTGTATTTGTCAAACCAGGTAATGTAAAATACTTTCTCTTCACTGATCTGTTTTAGCCCTTCTTCCGGATTAAAACAATACAATCCAAAATTTGTGGAGATCCACATCCTTTCAGAATCGTCTATAAGAAGCTTATTTACCAATAAATTATAGTTCTCCAATTCTTTTCTTGTACTTAATACCAGTTCGAAACGATCCAGAAAGGTATTGTATTTAAAAATTTGACCGCTATCGCTATATGCATATAAATGTCCGTTCTTGAAAACCATTCGAACTGTAAGAATATTGGCGTTATCGTAAGGAAGTTGATAAATCCGGACATCTCCTTCAACATATCGAATGATGCCCATTTTTGATGATACCCAGATAAATCCGTAGTCATCCGAACAAATACTATTTGTCTCTCTTATCGAGATATTTAATTCTTTGTTGAGATTATGAAATTCAACGTTTATGGCACCTTTAATTTCCGGAACGGATAATTTTGGTGGATCATTCTCAGTATCCGGAATCCATGACTGAGCAGAAACCTTCCATACAATCGCAATTAAAGCAAATGTAAATACTAACTGTTTCATATGTGATCTTTTATGAATTCCGAAAAATTTTCATATGTCACACAAATTCCATATTGAACCAGTAAAAATGCCTTTTGGATCCATTGGTTATATGGCATGATACTTTTGATTTTGGGTTTATTCTTATTGTTTATGTTTGTTTTATGGCATATTAGTAACCACTCATCTTCTTAGACTATTAAGCAGTTAACCATTTTTAGGCTAATTAACATACTATTCGTAAAGGGCACAAAGAATCAAGTGTATTTTATTCCTTTTTTGTTTTGTCTTCACCGATATTGCCATTTAGAGACAGGGCAATCGCAATATTTTTCGATACAGGGAAATGCGAAAGTATGATGATGAGAATAGCTGTAATCGGAACAGCCAGTATCATCCCGACAATGCCCCACATATAACCCCATAAAGCCAAAGATACAAGTACTATCAACGGACTTAGATTGAGGGTATTACCCATAAGTTTTGGTTCAACAACGTTGGCCATGATGGTTTGCATTGACTGTATCGCAATGAATACATATACGAAATAATTGATATTACCAAACTGAAAGATGGCCAGGGTGGATGGTAACAAGGTGGCAATAAACGAGCCGAAATAGGGTATGTAATTAAGAATAAAGATCAGAAATGCCCATAAGACAGGAAAATCAAGACCGAAAAACAGCATGATAATATAGCAGGAAACAGCTAGCATCACACTTACGAGTGTCTTGGAAATAAAATATTTTTTTACCGATGTACTGATATTTTCCACTACTTCACTGATCCGTTGATATTGTTCATCTTTTACAGGAAAAATTTTATTGATCTTTTTTCTGAAAACAGTCTCTTCAAGAATCATAAATACCAGGTATATCAGTATCAGAACAGAGTCTCCTATTACAAGCGTCAGGGAGTTAGCAAATGAACCTGCAAATCCGGTTATATTAATTTCCTTGATCAGTTTTTCAAGAGTCGCCAGGATCTCGGGATTGCTGATATGACCGATTATCTGATTCAGCAATTCATCAAACTTGCTCTCATAATCAGGAGCACTGGAAGCTATTTGTTTTACATTAAGGGAAATAAATTCAAACAGAAATCCCAAAAACAAAAATATGATCAGAAATGCTAAAATAATCCGGATATAGTGTGGCAGCATCTTTCCACTGATCTTGATTTTGCTAAGCATGCTCTTCATCTCGTTGATCAGAAACCAGAGAAAAAAGGCAATAAACAGGGGCTTGAACAGCTTTTCAAAATACTGAAGCGTAAAAAATATCAGGGCAATAAGAATTCCCCAAAAAACCACATTGATCAGTTTCGGATTTTTTAACTTAACTAAATTGTCCATATGAACCATTATTAAACCTATGTATTGACTGCTTTTATGTAAAGATACAAGACATACCCTCTGCGCTTTGCCAATTCCTACAATATCTTCTTCTGCAATTCAATCAGAAAGTCCATCTTATCCTCTGTTTCCTGATCCGGAACCATACGTTCTGCTTTTTCTTCAAACCAACTGATAGATTTTCTTACACCTTCTTCAAAGGATATTTTTGCACTCCATCCGGGCACAACAGATTTAATCTTGCTGTTATCAAATACGACCGAACGGCATTTGTCACCCAGCAACCCATCTCCCCACTCAGGATAATATTTGGTGATAACATCTGATGTTATGTGGATGAGTTTTGGTTCACAATTGATAACTTTCCCAATCGTCCTGTAAATGGCGTCCCAGGTTAGTACTTCATCCGAGGTGATGTGGAAAGCTTCGTTCATCGCTTTGGCATTGCCAAACAAACCTACAAAAGCAGCCGCAAAGTCAGAAGCATGGGTGTTTACCCATAACGATTCACCGTCACCATGGGATATCACCTCCTTACCGTGACGAATACGGTACACCGGACTATAGCTGTTTGCCGTTAGTCCGACAGGGATCCAGGATCCGCAGTAGGTAAAGGATGGGCGCACAATGGTATAGGGTAATGCATCATGTGTTGTTAATACCTTCTCACAGGCAATCTTATCACGGGCGTATTGCCAGTATGGATTATCAAGAGGATCATCTTCCCGGATGATATAATGACCCGGAGGTTTTTGATAAACTGTGGCAGAACTGATGAAAATATACTGATCACAAATACCTTTAAACAATTCAATGTCAGCCTGCACCTGACCAGGGACAAAAGCAATGAAATTGGCCACGACATCAAATGGTCCGGCTTCAGCCATTTTTTTCCGATCCACCGGGCTGTTAATATCTCCGATAATGGTTTGGACCTTTGATCCGAAGATGGTGTAGGATCTGCCGCGGTTGAAGTGAAAGACCTCATGGCCTTTTTGTAATGCTTCTTCGGTACAAGCCGATGAAATATTACCCGATCCTCCGATAAATAGTATTTTCATAATGCGATTTTTTTGAGTTTATGATTTAAAGCCTGAAGTACAGATAAGGGGACTCAATTAAACCACATATTACAAAAAAAGCCTGAATACTTATGTTCAGGCTCTTAATTAATTCTTTAATAGCTATGTTTAATCGTTCCATTTAAAACCATTATAGTTTGGGCATGGGAGGATCTTATCTTTTTTCTTTACTTTGTAGGGATTTATACCCGGAAGGATCAGTGTTACCGAAACTTCATGCGACCCACCGGACTGAGGCCCGATATTGGAGATCGTAAAGTCATAACTGTATCCTACCTCAATATATTTCAGGTTAAGCCCCAGACTGAAGATGATGGCATCCTGACTGGAGGTCGATTCCGTAGATTTTTTGATCGGCAAACCACGATACCACAATCCGACGAGTATAGGGTCAAAGATTATGTTTGAACCCACATCAAGTTGTTGAAAATCGCCCTGGGTCTTATAGACAAATGACGGGGCAAAACTGCTCAACCTGGATTTTGACAGTACTCCATGCGATATTGGAATTCGCATTCCCGCATGTACTGACAGGCGCATGGGCAGTCGGCTGTCTTCGCCTACGAGAGAGAAATTCGGATTGTTGATATGATATCCTGAAATTCCGGCCCAGAAAGTTTTGTTATACAGCACCATTCCGGAGGCAAAGTCAAAATAGCTTTGATTACCCAATTGCCCGATAGCATCATCCATGGACGGCCCGTTGTGAACGATTTGATCACCAAAGATCAGCCTGTCGAAATCAATGGATCTTGAGCCATATCCGAATAACAATCCGGGTGAAAACACCCATTTCTCACTAATACGGATTTTTGCAGCATATACACCACCTACCGAGGTATTGCGAAGATTTGCCGATCCTGCTTTGTCTGTCATGATCAGCAATCCGAATCCACTGCTCAGATCTTCAACAAGTACATCGCCTGACAGAGCATAGGTACTGAAAGCATTTGGCAGCTTCGCCCATTGAACCCGGCTGTTCAGGATGAATCTCGGATCACTCACTGAGCCGGCCAATCCCGGGTTGAGGTACAATGGGGAGGTGTAATATTGCGAAAACTGTGGATCCTGAGAAAAAGCCCTCCCCGTAAAAAAGACGATCCACAATATAAATATTAATTTCTTCAACATAGCAGTTTTCATTAGCGGATAAGCGTTACATCACCAAACTTCATTTCTTCATGTCCATCAATGAACTTGAAATCAATCTTATATATGTAGACATCGGGTGGACATACCTTTCCTTTATAGTATCCGTTCCATCCTTTGTTCAGGTCTTCTGTCATAAACAACATTTCGCCCCACCGGTTGTAGATCTGCATTTTATAGGCAATAACTCCTTCAGTAACAGGATAGAAAACATCATTTCTGCCGTTTCCATACCTGTATCCGTCACCTGGACCTTCAAGGCTCGGAGAGAAGGCATTCGGGATACGGATCTTCTCACCGTTCACTGCCTCAACAATATTTTCATATAACACAGTGTCGCTACAACCATAGTCTGTAACAGCGATCAGGGAAATATCATATTTTCCGGTGTCGACATAAACATGGCCCGGTTCAAAGTCTTCCGAATAACCTCCATCACCAAAGTCCCAATAGTAGGAATCTGCACCATACGACAGATTGGTGGTATAGATCGGATCATCCGGCAGCATAACGGTTGATGGTCGGATCTGAAAGTCTGCATGGGGCCTTGGATACACTTCAATGATCATTTTTTTGACTTCCGTATCGATCATGCCTGTTTCGTTTGCTACTTCAAGGCGCACACTGTACAATCCCGGTTCGTGGAAGGTATGGGTAGGATGTTCTGCCGTGGATATGCCTTCGCCTCCCCCAAAATTCCACAGGTATTTTTCCGGATCGGCAAACTTTGAAAGGTTGGTAAAATGAACCGTTAAAGGCGCACATCCGGAACCGGGGTCGAAGTTAAAATCAGCTATCGGCATAGTGGGAAGTATCTCAATCTGCACCGAGTCCTTACTTACACAATGATCCTCTTCAATCTCAAGTCTGATCATATACTCTCCGGAGCCCGAATAGGTATAATTTCCGGGATTTGTTTGTGTAGAAGTATTTCCATCCCCTAAATCCCAGAAATAATTTCCGTTTGTTGTTGTGCTGAAATTGTCAATTCTTACAGAAGTGTTCGGATAGAACATCCGCTCGGGATCTGCCATGAAATTGGCACGTAAGGCAGGTTTCTGTGGTACGACAATGGCCTTTACAGATACATTGCTTTCACAATTGGCATAATTGGCTGTTTTTAATTCTACAGAAAGATCCACGCCGCTTGCAGTAAAGTCCGGTCGCCTTACTGAATGGATGAATTGATCCTGAAATCCGCTGTTCATATAAATAAGTCCTCCTTCTGTCGTCACCCATTCGTAATTCAGCAATCCCCGTTGATTCGCGGTAATTTCAAAGATCATTGAGTCACAGGTGACAAGGACCGTATCAATTGTAAAACCGGATGTTGGTACCGGATTTACATTTACGGCGACAGTCGAGTCAGACATACAGATATCATCAACTCCGACAGACAGGTTCACTTGATAGGAATTTATTCCGTTTCCTGTTGAGGTAAATAAATGTCTGAGTTGACCATTCGGGGGTAATATATGTTGTTCATCAACAATTTCACCGTCTTTGGTAATCGTCCAGTGATAATAATCAGGTTCCAGTTCCATCGTCATACGATCTGCCTGGAAGGTTATGTCTACCGGACTACAATTACTTGCCAGGGGATTGTAGTTCACATAATAAAATCCTGATTTCAGAGAAGGCAGAACTTTAACCGAATCGATATGGCTGAGTGTGGAACAACCGTTTTCAGAGATGCTTTGAAGCTGGATGCGGAAGCTTTTAGACTGTCTGCTCCAGTTTTCAAAGCTTTTGGAATAGTCAGGGGTAAAACCAGGATCCGAAGGATCGAAGGCATTTGTATTTTCGAACCCATCGCCATTATCGATCCTCCAGACATATTCTCTGATATCTACCACCTGGCTTCCCAAACTGGTGTTGGTAAACACAACATCCAGCGGACTGCACCCTTCTCCGATATTCTTAGTGAAAGAGGCCACCGGATTTTCATACACCCTTATATCTTTTACTGCAGTAGCCGAACAGCCATTTTGGTCGATGGTGGTGCGTAAGGCTACTGTATGTGTTCCGTTCGCAAAAATATTGGTTAAGGTATCAGGTCTGGAGCTGACAAATGTCTGGTCAGCAACAAATGCTGAACCATCATAGTCGAAATCCCATTCCCAACGTATGATCACACTGCCATTTATAGATTGTAAAGTAGATTGGTCAATCAATTCAGAAGGCACACCTTCACACACAGGCCCCACAATAAAATCAGGCTCGGGGTTGTTGTACAATACAATCGTAACTTCATCATCTGTAAAGCATCCGGTTGTAGCATCCCGGGTGATTAGTCTTACCCTGTAGGTCCCGTCATTGACATAATTCTGTGTGAAAGGGCCAATGGAGGTGTTGGCATATCCTGAGGGAGGCTCGGTCCGCATCAGATGGTCATTTTCATCATAAAACTCCCATTTCCATTCGGTGTTGAGCGTTGTACCTACAGACACATCTTCAAATGACACGGTAACTACTTCCAGTGACCCGGGAGCTTTACAGAATTTTGTTCCTGAGGCATCAATCTGAGCAATTGAAGTAGGTGTGATATTGACAACTTTTTCAACCATGGAGTTGCAATCACCAATTACATTTCCATCTCCCACATACAGGCGTACCAGTTTTTGGCCGCCTGTTGAATAGGAAAATACCGGGTTGCGGTCATTTCGGGTATTGAGCAGCGGATCACTGTCGGTTGGTCCATCATAAAATTCCCATACATAATTGAGATTTGCCCCACCCGAACCATATGATTCATTGTCGTAATAGATGATTTCATCAATACAAAAATCATATTTCACCGGATTGGAAGCGTTTTCACTTCGAGGCAGAAAATCAGCATCAGGAGCATCGACTACCACGATCCTGGCAGTTGTTGTAATAGGATCATTGCCAGGAGGATTGCACTGGTTCCAGTTATTCAATGTCACGACAAATTCATCTCCAATGGCATAAGGGCTCCCGGGATTTTCCGGATCCATAGCAGGAATATTGATCATTTCACTCATTTCATCTGTTGCCATAACTGGTATCACTGGGCCGGAAACAGAAGGAGCGCCGAGACCTGGTATGGTAATGCCTCCTATTGACCCTCCGTTGTACACCCATTGAATGTATCGCGGAGGATCGTTCTGCCTGGCAGCTCTGGGAAAACAATTCCAGTCACTTTCATCCTCAAATGAAACAGATGCAGCAAAACCCTGACAAACTCGTACCTCATTCGGACCAATAGCCAACCCTTCATGATCGGTATCCCATACAGACACCGCCAACTCGATTCGGGCATCTTCAGGTAATGTACAGGGATTGGTAGCTTCTATGATGATGGTATAGCCACAATCAACTTCGTTTGCTTCATAAGTATGCATGAAGTCCGGAGTGTAGATCGGGTCAAACATATCGTCGGTAAGATCAAGGTCACCAGTTAATGTTTCAACATTTCCGTCTCCCCAGTCAACGGTATAGACAGCATCTGCTGTAGAGTTTGTATACAAATTTTTTATATAAATATCATAAGGAGCACATCCCTGGGTCGGGGTCAGTATCTGGTGGCCTGAAATGATCTCACTGGAGCACTGAGCATACGATATCTGCACTGTCACCATCAATATTATCAGTCCGCCAATATGTTGTATCATCTGTTTCATGGCAATTTAACGTTTGTTAAAAACCTATTTTAAGAAGTGTATGAACAGTCGTTATATGAGGTGGTTTTTTTAGCGAAGTATTACGAATATAAGCATATTCAGAGGGAAATTTGCAATTGAAGGCACGCTGACCTTCGGGATATAAAGTATATAGTCTTTTCCTATTTTATCTTTTTTAAACGGAAGATTTTTAATTCTCGGGAAGCCGGAACATGTATAATAATCAGGCTTTATAAATATTTTTTGAGAGGATGATCTGGAAGAAAAACCAATATGTTTAAATTATTTTAACGAAATGATTTTTTAATGTATTATTTTAAGTTTTTCGAATGATTTCTTCATCCTTATCCGAATTTTATAGAAATCAATTTTCGATCGTTTTTTTACTTTTTAAAGTTAAATATGTAAAAACCATTTTAACCTGATATCCATAGCAGATCTTTGATTTTATTCCGAATAAATTTCCCGGATACAGAAAAGGAAAATTGTACAAACAAAGAACTAGTGCTGAAACAATTCTACTGCAATAGCCAGAGAAGCTCCCAGCAGGCTGAACAGTATTTTTTTTCTGTTAAACGAATGATCCGGGCTGGTCTCGAAATAAATGGTAGTTGAAATATGAAGGAAATTGCCGCTTACTATCGCAAAAATAATGGTGAAAGTATCCTGACTAAAGATCTGTGAGCTATGTAAATAATCGCTGAATATCAGTCCGAGAGGAGAAGCGATGCTAAATATAAGCAACCATACAAACACCTTTTTCAGGCTTTTTATTGTTGCAAGAAATACAGATATCAATACGATAGCAGCAGGTATCTTATGTAAAATAATCCCGATAAGCATGCCTACGGAAAGATTTTCATGGGCATGGTCTCCTGAAAAGATCAGCACACTACCATCCATAAGTGCATGCAGACAAAGTCCGATCATCAACAACAGGGGAGAGAAGGGCACATGGTGGTCGTGGTCGTGATGTATATGGCCATGTTCCACTCCGGAGGTCAGAAAATCGATAAAGATCTGCATGAAGAAACCTGCCAACACATAGATGCCGATCATTTTTGGATTTGGTGCCTGATGGATCAGTTCAGGCAGCAGATGTACTATGGTGATGGAAAAAATATACGCACCTGCAAAGATCAACATATTTTTCAGATTGATCTTAAGAGGTCTTTTTAAGTAGATGATAATAATGCCCGGAATAAATGCTGCCAGGAACAAAACGATCACAAACAATATCTTCATAATCTATTTTCTTAATAAAAAGATCATCCGTTCTGATTTTTCAGCTATATACGGATTGAATTCGTAATCTCCGTATACAGATAACAATTCCAATCCTGCATTTTTGAAATATTCCATAAACATGGATCGCCGGATCGCTTTTACTCTTTCCTGAAAAGAAAACGATTTTTCACCCGCCTTAAAATTTATTTTTTTGATGATATATCCATCGTTGTTCAGGTATCGGCGAATATGAAAGTTTATTCCTTCAACGTTTATATCTTCTTCAGGAACCAGGTTGTGTACCACCGTATACGGATTCAGAAAGTCAATCAACAATCTGCCTCCCGGATTTAATTCTTCTGTAAAGGCATCGATCGCCTGTTGATTTTCTTCGTCATAATCAAAATACCCAAAACTGGTAAAAAGGTTTAGGATGACATCAAATTTTGTCTTTTTCCATATATCACGCATATCATGTACATAAAACCTGAGACGTTCATTTTCGAAAATACGGGCATAATCTATGTTTTGCCTGGAAAGATCAAGGCCTACTACATTATAACCTTTTCTGTTGAGGTAAATGGCATGACGACCTTTCCCGCAGGCCAGATCAAGAATTTTGTCTTCCTTCTTAAAGGATAAGTGATTGATCAGGCGATCAATAAATGCCTGAGCCTCATCTTCATCTCTGTGTTTGTATAAAACGTGATAATAGGGTGAATCAAACCATTCACCAAACCATTCATTTTTTGACATCTGGAACTTTAATAAATCTTTCTATTCGGGGAGTAACAAACGTTGATATTCCCCCGTTTTCATCCTGGAATATCAAATATGCATCAATTTCTTTATTATTCTCTAAAAATTCTTTCACTTTATCTACTCCCATAACCATAAATGCCGTGGCATATGCATCTGCCTTCATACATGTTTCGCTAAATACCGTCGCACTAAGCAGCGAATGGATAACTGGATAGCCACTGACTGGATCAATAGTATGCACATATCTTTTGCCGTCCTTTATATAGAAATTCCGGTAATTACCCGATGTGGCCATGGCAATATCACTCAGTTCGGCAATGGCCAGGATTTGTTGATCGTCACGTTCTACCAGGGGATCCTCAATACCAATCTTCCAAACCGAGTTTTCAGGCTTCTTACCATAACAAACAGCTTCACCACCTATTTCAACCATCAGGTTTTTAATACCTTTTTCTTTCAAATAGTCTGCTACCACATCTACTGCATACCCTTTGGCGATGGCACTGAAATTTAATTTGATCCCGGGACGAGTTTTACATACCTTTTTAGTATCAAATAGTATCTTTTCAAATCCAACCAGGTTTTTCAGAGAATCTACTGCTGCAGAATCAGGATCGGTCCGCTGTTCATTTCCGAATCCCCAGGCATTGACCAGTGGCCCGACAGTAGGATCAAAAGCACCTTTTGTTTTTGCATGTACATCCTGACTGGCTGATAGCACAGGATAGAAATAAGGCGATTTGAAGTTAAGGCAACTGTCATTATTGAACATGGAAATTTCCGAATCCGGAATATAGGTGGACAAAGACCTGTTCCATACTTTAAGAAGCGAATCTATTTCAAGGCTGAAATCCCTTAAATCATTGTCGTAATATTTGACATGATACATAATCGATCCCATCGTATAACCCTTAAACTCTACAAGGCTCATGGCAGTATCCTCTGTTTGAGCATTATGCTGACGGAATTTCCATACAATAAAAGCTACAAGAATCAGTGCTACAGGGTAAAGGCGTTTTATAAATGGCATTTTTTGCATATTTGATATTATTTCGGTCGCAATTTAATCCATATTTATGAATTAATACTTCGAATAGTTAATTTAGTGCCATTAACCGAATTTCATGCGAGAAGATTACCTAAGAGCTGATGATGAAAATCTGAACCCTGCAGAGAAAGAATTCGAGAAGGCCCTTCGCCCTCTGGTGTTTGAGGATTTCTTTGGACAGGATAAGGTTGTGGAAAATATAAAAGTATTCGTTCAGGCTGCCCGGAAGCGCAACGAACCACTTGATCATGTTTTGTTGCATGGCCCTCCGGGATTGGGAAAAACAACACTGTCCTATATCATTTCAAATGAGCTTAGTGCCAACCTGAAGATAACTTCCGGTCCGGTACTCGATAAACCCGGCGATCTGGCCGGCCTGCTTACCAATCTGGAATCCGGAGATGTGCTGTTTATAGATGAGATACACCGTTTGAATCCTGTTGTTGAAGAATATCTGTACTCGGCAATGGAAGATTACAAGATCGATATAATGCTCGATGCAGGCCCCAGCGCACGTTCTGTCCAGATAAGCCTGAATCCGTTTACGCTTATCGGTGCCACCACACGGGCAGGACTCCTCACATCGCCGCTGCGTGCACGGTTTGGTATCACCGCCCGGCTTGAATACTACAATGCCAAACTTCTGCATAAGATCGTACTTCGGTCTGCACACATCCTGAATTGTCCGATTGATGAGGATGCCGCCTATGAGATTGCACGAAGGAGCAGGGGCACACCACGTATAGCGAACAATCTGCTCCGCCGAACGCGTGACTTTGCCGAGATAAAAGGGGATGGTACTGTGACAAAAGAAATTGCCAATATGGCTCTGCATGCTCTCGATGTCGATCAGCACGGACTTGATGACATGGACAACCGCATTCTCCGCACCATTATTGAAAAATTTAACGGCGGGCCGGTAGGGATTTCTACCATTGCAACAGCCTGTGGCGAAGAATCCGAAACCATTGAAGAAGTGTATGAGCCATTTCTGATCATGGAAGGATTTATCAAGCGTACCTCCAGGGGAAGGGAGGCAACTCCTGCAGCCTATAAGCATCTCAATATTGCCTTGCCTGGAAAAACAGGATCTCTATTCGACTGAAAAACCTGAATCATGTCTTTTACAGAAAAGATATCTGTGTACATCAAACAAAAGGCTAAAGAGGCAGGATTTGATTTTTGTGGCTTTTCCAAAGCAAAGAAACTTACTGAGGAGGAACAAAAACTTCATCAGTGGCTTGATAAAGGCATGCATGCAGGTATGGGTTATATGGAAAATCATTTTGATAAGCGTCTTGATCCTTCCTTACTGGTGCCCGGAGCAAAATCCGTCATCTCTCTGTTGTACAATTATTATCCGGAAAACGAGTTGAAATTTGATGATGGACACAAGATTTCAAAATATGCCTATGGAAAAGATTATCATGATGTGCTGAAAAAGAAACTCCGGAAGTTGCTGGAATCGGTATCTGAAAAAGCCGGAGGCATTGCGGGAAGGGTATTTGTCGATTCGGCTCCCGTCATGGAACGCCAGTGGGCTGCCAGGAGCGGGCTGGGATGGATCGGGAAAAATACATTGCTGATCAATAAGCAAAAGGGGAGCTATTTTTTCCTTGCTGAGATCATAACAGATCTGGCCCTTACATACGACAGCCCTGTTAAGGATTATTGCGGATCCTGCACAAAGTGTATAGATGCCTGCCCGACACAGGCACTTGTCGCTCCCGGAACCCTCGATGCAGGAAAATGTATTTCGTATTTTACCATCGAGCTGAAAGATGAGATCCCGGAAGCATTTACCAATACATGGAAGGACTGGATTTTTGGCTGCGATATATGTCAGGATGTGTGCCCCTGGAACAGGTTTTCAGAACCACACCATGAAAAAGATTTTTTACCTTCTGATGATCTGAAACAAATCAGCAGTTGGCAGGAAATAACCGAAGAGGTGTTTAAAAAGACGTTTAAAGGATCTCCCTTGAAAAGGCCCGGATACCAGCGAATATTGCGGAATATTCGGTTTCTCGATTTTGAATCATAAGTATAACAGTTTGTAGTATGAGGCAAAGCGCTTAGCACAGAGTAAAGCGTTTGATTTGTAAAATCCTGGTTTGTGTCTCAGCAAATTAAAATTCTGAAATTCTGAAAATTCTGCTTAAGACAAAATTGAAGTGCTAAGAAATGTTGAGTGGTGTCGTCAAAAGTAACGCTGACAGGTCTTTGGACGCTGTCAGGTTGGCATCACTCTTGCTCCTTAAAATAAAAATCCCCCCTGATTCAGAATCCTGTTCCAGGGGGGACATATACCTAATACTCTTTTTTTTAATTGGTTACCTGAACTTCCTTAAAACATCGGTTCAGTAATGGTTCATAAATATGAGAGAACTCCTCATAACACCATTTTTTAAGTTCTTTAATTTCAACCGGTACCAACGTCTTCAAGGCTTTCCTTAATTCTTTTTCAAATAATCTTGCGTCAAAACTCACTTTTGCTAAAATTACTTTGGCATATTTTAACATATCGGCTAAAATTTAATTTTAAAACAATAATATAATAAAAATATTTATATAATGTGTCATTTGGTAGTATTCGTTGCCCATAAATTTTCTCATATCATTGCTTTCTGGTAAATTTGTCCTCGTATCACTCCAACATGCCATGTTACCATAAAAAAATGAATATGATTGGAAAACAATTCTTTATAACTCTTACGGTATTTTTTGGATTTTGTGGCATAAATATGGCACAAAATGTAAATATTGTTTTAGGACCAGATCAAATAGCTGTAAATCAGGCATTTACAATTACAGTTGTCGTAAAGAACGAACAGATACGAGACATTAGCGGATTTCCGGATATTCCCGGATTCAATACTATCGGGCAATCTCAGGCAAGTACAACAAATATTATAAACAATCAGTTATCCTTTACCCGAAGCATTACCCAAAACTATGTGCCTCAGGATGAAGGAACCTTCACATTAAAGCCATTCAGTGTTACTGTCAACGGCAAAGAATACAAATCGCCGGGAAAAAAGATAAAAGTAGGACCACCACAGCAAAAGCAGCAATACGATCCTTTTTCCTTTGATCCTTTCAAAGATATGTTTGGAGAGGAGAACGCTCAACAGGAATTTTATGATATTAAAGCCGACGCTTTTATTGCGGTAACAACGGATAAAAAAGATGTTTATGTGGGAGAAGGTTTTCAGTTAACATTCGCTTTATATGAGTCCGTGACCAACAGAGCTAATCTTAGCTTTTTTGAGATTAACGAACAGTTAACAGAGATAAAGAAAAAAATAATCCCCCCAAACTGTTGGAGTGAAAGTTTTGAATTGGACAAACAAAAAATTGATGTTGAAATAAATGGTAAGCGATACAGAAAATACATCTTATATCAATCTGTTTTGTATCCGTTTAATCAGGAAAATATTAATATCCCTTCAATAGAGTTAGTTTTATTGAAAAGCGATCCTGTGAAAAGTCCAACCTTTTTTGGACCTCTGGTTAAGGAAAATAAAAAAGTTTTTGAATCAAAGCCTGTCTTTGTAAAAGTAAAAAGCCTCCCCCCACATCCATTAAAAGAAAAAGTACCTGTCGGAAATTATCAACTTGTTGAAAAGATCTCAGATACAGATGTAGAAACAGGTAAGAGTTACAGCTATCAGTTTATCATTCAGGGTGAAGGAAATATTGCTTCAATTGAGCAGCCTGTCATACCTTCATCAAATATAATCGAATTTTATCCTCCGAATATCCGGCAGACAATCCAGTACAATAACGGCAGGGTTGTAGGGAAAAAGTTATTCAGTTATTTTATTATACCCAATGAGCCGGGAGATTTTGATCTGAAAGATCACATATTTATGATATATTTTGATCCGGTCCGGGAAAAATACGATACGCTAAAATCGGAGATCAGCCTGCATTCGACCGGTGAAAGCAAGAAGAACGTGAATATATCTTCTTACGATCTGGGGACGTTTTATAGCAACATTGAATTAGAAAATAATAATTTAACAAGTATAAAGGAAGAAGGTATTATTAAACTTATCGCCAATATTGTATTGGTTATTATGATTGGCATTACCGTCTTTCTTATTTTTAAAAAATAATGGGGAATACCTACGGAAAAATTTTCACGGTCACTACATATGGTGAATCCCACGGAAAAGCAATCGGTGTAACCATCGACGGCTGTCCCGGCGGAATAGAAATTGATGAAGCGTTTATTCAGCAGGAACTGGAACGACGAAAACCAGGTCAGTCAAAAATCACCACTCAGCGAAGAGAAAGTGATTCTATGGAGATCCTGTCGGGTGTTTTTGAAGGGAAAAGTACCGGAACACCGATTTCAATCGTCATCTATAATCAGGATCAGAAAAGTAAGGATTATGCGCACATCGCAGATAAATACCGCCCTTCTCATGCAGATTATACCTACCAGGAGAAATATGGGGTACGTGATTACAGGGGAGGAGGCAGAAGCTCTGCCCGTGAAACGGCTGCAAGGGTTGCTGCCGGAGCCATTGCCAAACTTTTACTGAAAAAGGTTGGAATATCCGTTCAGGCCTATGTTTCTCAGGTTGGAAATATCAAACTTGATGTTCCCTACCAACAACTTAATCTGGCAAATACCGAATTGAATATTGTAAGGTGCCCGGATGAAAGAACAGCAGAAAAGATGATCGATCTGATCGATAAGATTCGTAAGGAACAGGATACCATTGGGGGCGTTGTATCATGTGTGATAAAAAATACACCTGTTGGCCTTGGTGAGCCTGTCTTTGATAAATTGCATGCCGAGTTGGGAAAAGCCATGCTGGGTATCAATGCCGTTAAAGGATTTGAATACGGAAGTGGCTTTGATGGTGTCGCTATGAAAGGATCAGAGCACAATGATCTGTTTGAGAAAGAAGGAGATAAGGTCACCACTAAAACCAATTTTTCAGGTGGTATACAAGGAGGGATCTCAAATGGAGAAGATATCTATTTCAGGGTGGCGTTTAAACCGGTGGCTACCATCATGAAAGATCAGGATAGCATAGACAGGATGGGCGAGAAGACTGTTGTGTCCGGAAAAGGACGACACGATCCGTGTGTTGTGTCCCGGGCTGTGCCTATCGTTGAAGCTATGGCAGCTCTGGTGCTGGCGGATCATTATCTGTTGAATAAAGTATCAAAAATGTAATATTGTTTTCAGGTACGTTTCCTTTCAAATAGTTGAATATGTTCAAAAAAAAGATACCACTACATACGCAGATCGTCATCGGATTAATTCTGGGATTGATTTTTGGTCTGATAAGTATCTTTGTCGGCATCCCTTCCTCATTCACAATCCATTTTATCAAACCTTTCGGGACTATTTTTGTCAATGCATTAAAGATGATCGCCATGCCACTGATCCTTGCCAGCCTGATTGTGGGCATCGCCAATCTCGGGGATATATCCAAATTATCGCGGATGGGGGGAAAAACGATCGGTATCTACCTCATCACCACGCTCCTTGCTACAACCATCGGGTTGTTGCTCGTAAATACGATCAAACCCTGGACCATATTAACAGAGGAAACACGTACCGAATTGCTGGAATCCTTTAAAAATGAGGTAAGTGACAAAACAGAGAAAGCAAAGAAATTTAAGGATGAAGGCCCGCTTCAACCCGTGATCAATATTATTCCGGATAATCTCGTAAACGGAGCCTCGGAAAATTCAAATATGCTTCAGATCGTGTTTTTCGCTATCATTTTCGGGGTCGCCTTATTACAAATCAAGAGTGAGAAACGGAATCCGGTATTAAAATTTTTCGACGGGTTGAATGAGGTGCTGATCAGGATCATTCATTACATAATGGTATTTGCGCCCTATGGGGTGTTTGCCCTTATCGCCACCATGATCGTGGAAGTTTCCGGTACCAACCCTGCCAAAGCCATGGAAATACTTAGCGCGCTCTTTTATTATTCAATAACTGTGATCGCTGGTTTACTGGTGATGATCCTTATTGTCTACCCATTGATATTCCGGTTTTTTACCAAAACAAAGTATAAAGATTTCTTCAAGGGTATCCGAGACGCTCAACTGCTGGCATTCAGCACGAGCAGCAGTTCGGCCACACTGCCTGTAACTATGGAATGTGTAGAAGAAAACCTGAAAGTTTCGAATGAGGTAAGCAGTTTTGTGTTGCCTCTTGGTGCAACTATCAATATGGATGGCACCAGCCTGTACCAGAGTGTGGCAGCTGTATTTATTGCCCATGCCATGGGGCTGGAGCTTAGCATTACCAGTCAGCTGGCCATTATCCTAACAGCAGTTCTTGCTTCGATCGGGTCAGCCGGTGTCCCGAGTGCCGGTATGGTAATGTTGATTATTGTGCTTGAAGCTGCCGGGATTCCTGCAGCCGGACTGGCACTTATTGTCGCTCCTGACAGACTGCTCGATATGTGCAGGACGGTCGTTAATGTAACAGGAGATGCCACTGTTGCCATGACTGTTGCCAGCACGGAAGATAAACAACAAGGCTGAAAAGTAGTTATAAGTAAAAAATGTCAATGAATATGGAAGACAAAAAAAATATCAATATATACCTGGAATCAAATCCCAATCCCAATTCGCTGAAATTTGTGGCGGATGTAATGTTGGTGCCTCCGGGAAGCAATTATGATTTTGCTGACAAAGAAAGTGCTGCATCGGCTCCTCTGGCTGAAGAACTCTTCGGTTATGATTTTGTGAAGCGGGTTTTTTATATGAGCAATTTTATTACGGTCACCAAAAGCGAAGAAATATCCTGGCCTGAGATTCAGGATGTACTTAAAAATCATATTAAAAGCTATATCGAATCAGGGAAACCAATTTTGTCTGAGACCGGTAATACCGGAAATCAGGAAGAAAATATTTCTGAAGTTGGTGCAAAAGTGAAAACCCTCCTTGAAGAGTATGTACGACCTGCTGTTGAACAGGATGGCGGTGCCATTGAATATCATTCCTATAAAGATGGTGTGGTAAAAGTATTATTGCAGGGTTCCTGCAGCGGATGTCCTTCAGCAATGATCACCCTTAAATCCGGCATTGAAAATCTCCTGAAAAGTATGATCCCGGAAGTACAGGCTGTTGAAGCAGAAGAAATGTAAGTAGATATTTGTTCTCTGCTCTATTAGGTAGATAAGTAAGCATGCCTTGTGCAAAAATCCTTGTTCCTCTTAAATTACCAACATTACCTGAGGGAGTAAAATATTCAAAAAACACTCAAAGAGTACATTAGGACAAGAACGTTGATTTTAAGTGAAAAATTTATAAATCAGGGAAAACATAAAAAAGCCCCTTTTTGAGAAGTTTCGTGCCCTTAAAGGGGGTTTTCAGGGATATTTTAATTTAATGAAATTGAATAGTACGATTTATAAATCCATAGAATACTGTAAAAGTCTAATTTTAAAGGGTTTGCAGTATATTTTCTATAAGAAAGAACAAATCCTTTTGTAAAGAAAATGTTTCTTTGAATTATGATTTTGATGATAAAAGATGTGAATGATACGAAACCTCACATTTATATATCTTCGAATTTGTTGCCTCAGGAGATTTTTATTACGTATTATTTGACATTTTTCGATAATTTTTTGTACTTTTATGTTATGTATCCAACTTTTAATACATGAAGGTATCCAATATTTTACCAATTATACTCATCGTATTAATTGCTTTTAGCAGTGAACTTTTTGCGCAGCAGGTGTATTCTGAAAAAGTAATGGAATACAAAAAGCCTTTTTTAATACAGGACACTCCTTATGCATTCGGATTGGACAGCGGTGAATTTATTATGTTTCAGGAGGGGGACGATAAGCTGTTTCGTCTGGGAAGATATAATCAGGAATTTGACAAAAAATGGGTAAAAGAGATTCGGTTTGGCGCACACGAAAGTGTTCCCCAGGTATTCTTAAAGAATGATTCCATAGTGGTTTTTAATTTTGTCAAGCCAACAGACACCACCTGTACCGGATTATCCTTTAAAATGTACGATGCCGTAACCGGTGAAGAACTGTTCAGCGATATTAAAAACCTTGTACAGGAATGTTCGGATAATATCACACCTAAAATTTCCTTTAGTCAGGATAAATCAAAGTTCGTGGTATATAATTGCCTGTTCGAAGAGGATACCTTGAAAAAAGCGATTTTCCAGATGTACAATATCGAAGAAAGCGCTCCGTACAAAGTGGTATCTATCGAAAAGGATCTGGTTGATTTTGAAGCTGCAAATAATATTTTTCTTTACAACAACGGAGATTTGTTCTTTGCCTATGCTGACATAGATAATTCAAGGATACGGGCTGATTTCTGGCAGAATAAATCGGAAACGCCTGTTGTGATGGAGAGTAAATTCTCATTTGGTACGGCTCCGCAAAAAATCGATCATCTGCTGATCCATCGTCAAAGTGTAAGCTCCTATCTGGTAACGTTCTCTGCGATGCAGGAGGGTGATCTCATCGGATTTGGCATGTCAGGATTTAATGTGATCCTTAAATACACCATGTACAGCAATATTTACGATTTCGATTCAACAGCAATCTCAAACCTGTATACGGAGACCTACACTACAAATGATAATCAGGAAAGCAAGGTTCCTTCAAATCTGAAAAACTTCTACTTGGTTGATCAGTACACAAACTCCAAAAATGATATTGTATTGGTGTTTGAGCGGCTTCAATCACCCGGCATTTATCACAACTGGCCTTCCGGCGACAATATGGAATGGGAAACCAAAGAAGAAAAAAGGGAATACTTTGGTGAAGATATGCTGATGTTTTGCTATTCTGTTGCGGGAGACTTGAAATGGCAAAAAGTGATCCAGAAAACACAGTACAGTCAAAGCAACAGCCTCGGATTGTCGTATGTACCGTATATAAAAAATGATATTTTCAGTATGCTGATCTATGACTCTTCAGATGGAGGCAATTTTTATGTGTTAAAGATCAACACCGATGACGGGGATCTGTGTGAAAACACAAGCTTGTTTGAAAAAACAAAATATGTATTTGCAAAAAAATATTCCTGCTGGCTGGATGATAACACGGTTCTGGTATGTGCCGTTTCAAACGGACTTATGAATACAAAGCGTACCTTATTACAAATAGGCCTGGATAAATAATATCAGATCACTTTGGTGTATTCGTCTCTGCTTCGAGCGAATCAGGTAGTCCGAGGATTTTCTTTCCGGATACGTCTTTTGGAAATCGAATGATATCATCCGAATGTAATACCCTTTGGGTTAGCTCATCTATTGATAGATTTTCTTCTGCATATCTTCGGGCGATCTCATTATTGTGATAGTCCATCAAATGTTCAGCATGTGTATTTTTTATTTCCGTTTCGTGCGCATCAGCGATTTCTTTTGCAAAATCAGTCCCGAACTCTTTGGAGAGATGATAACTCCAGTAAATATGTTTTACGGCATCTTTCGGAAAACCCGTTTTTCCTTCACCGGCTTTCTCAGATATCCGTTTGGCGTCTCTGGATATTTTTATCAAAGCAGCTACCCTGTTGGGATAGTTGGAAATGACGTTGGCTTCCTTTTCAGACAGGTCCAGATCAAACTCTTTGGCGGCGGCGATCACATCCGAAGAAATAAATTTCATACGTATAATTGAATCTTCCCGGACCGTGAATAGTCCGACCTTCACTTCTTTATCATCGATGCCCAGGTGAACATCACTCCTGAAATCAATATCCATGGATATTTTGTTTTCATGAAACAAGGCATTCATCTGATCAAGAATTTCCCTGACAGACTCTTCAGGATCATTGAGGTATATGGGTATCCGGCATCTCAGATATCCGTTTTCAAACTTACCATTGGTTTTTTTGGGCGAATCTTCATTCGGAATAATATTCAGGTTAAAATTGGAAATGGTAAAAAAAACGGAAGGGCTGTCGATGTCGGCAAGGATGACTTTAATATTGTCAGCATTAAAATCCGCATCGAACGATTTTTTTCCGTAAAACTCCCTGTTCAGATGAAATTTTAGTTTGAAATCGTGAATATTTATACTTCTCAGGGAGTTTAATTTAACGTTCTTGTATGTGATTTCTTCTATTATAATTCCTTGTTCTAACAGCTTGGGTTGAATCCGTTCAACCAGATCTTTTGCATATTCTTTCAGATAATAGTTAATACTTATATAAGCAGCGATGGAGATACCGACCAGAATTAGTATTATTTTTAAAAATCTTTTCAAAGCGATTTGATTAATTGGTTTATTGTACTGAAATTTCTTTAAAAGGTTTCAATATAAAATTTTCGGACGATTTAGTAATTAATATCACGCCAAAACACAAAAAAAATGAAAAAAATTAAATGGGGAATACTTAGTACAGCAAAAATTGGGATGGATCATGTTATTCCTGCCATGCAAAAGGGGGAGTATACGGAAGTTACTGCAATAGCTTCAAGAAATATAGATTCGGCGAAAGCTGCAGCAGAAAAGCTTGGAATAGAGCGATATTACGGATTATATGAGGATTTGCTGAAGGATGATGAAATTGATGCCATCTACAATCCTTTGCCAAATCATTTGCATTTTGAATGGATTCGGAAATCACTCGAACATGGCAAACATGTATTATGTGAAAAACCATTGGCTCTAAGTACGGAAGAAGTAAAAGAACTAATAAAAATACGTGATATGTATGGTCTGAAAGTAGGTGAAGCTTTTATGGTCCGTACCCAGCCCCAATGGGCAGAAGCAAAAAAACGTACGAAAAACGGGGAGATCGGAAAATTAATGGCCATCCAAAGTCATTTTAGTTACTATATGGACGATCCGAAAAATATTCGTAATGTTAAAGATTTTGGCGGAGGAGGCGTATGGGATATCGGTTGTTACCCTGTTCATACAACACGACACCTGCTAGGAGAAGAGCCGTTACGTGTGATTGCCTGTTTGGATAATCATCCGGAATTTGAAACGGATATTCTTGCTTCTGTAATTATGGTTTACCCTTCTGTTCAATGCAGTTTTACCGTCAGTACTCAAATGGTGCCGACTCAGAGGACCATTATCTACGGAACACAAAAAAAGATGGAAATTGAGATTCCGTTTTTCCATCCCAACGACAGACCTGAAAGGATCAGCATTGATGAAGGGGGCTTCACTCCTGAAAAATCGTATGTAGAACTCGCCGCCTGTGATCAGTATACCATTCAGGGTGATGCCTTTTCGTTGGCTGTGATACAAAAAACGGAAGTACCTGTTCCGCTTGAAGATACACTGAAGAACACTGCTGTTCTAAAAGCAATTTTCAGATCTGTCGAAACAGGAAAATGGGAAAAACCAGAATATTAGCCCAAATCATGTATCCGGTACGTTGATTTCATTTTAAATTCTATTAGTATTCTATAGTCTCAGTTATTATATTTATTATGGGAGAAATGGCGAATTAAGAAACCCTGATAAACCCAGATGAAAGGATCAAACAAGCAATTTGTATGTTATATCTTCAGCCATGAAGATAATTCGGTGAAAAGCCTTTTAACACTTCTGAGAAAAGCCGGTATTGATGCTTTACACATTGCTCCTGAAATACTATTTGAAAATATCCCTGCGTTTAGCAAGGCTGACCTTTTGATACTTGATCTGGACAGCTTACTTTCCACAAATTTGACACCTGATTACTATAACAGCCTTTTCATGCGTCCCGGGAATTTGTGGATTCTGGTTGGAGAAGAAGGTGTCAGAGCCGGAGAGATAACACCTCTGATCAGGGATTGTACGTTGATTTACAAACCACTGCGAAATGAGGAAATCAGATCCAGGATTGATGTGCTCCTTTCCGGAGAAAAAAAACGCCTGCCTACCGCTCAAAATGATAATTGTTTTAAGGTCATATTTGTTAACGACAAAGGAATCATCACCTTTAAATCGACAGAAGAGCCTTTCCCGGAATTGTCTTTAAATTCATCCGTTTATGATTTTTTTGATCCTGAAAAACAAGGGATCATAAAAAACATGATCCTGAAAACAATTAATGAAGGATTAAGAACAGATTTCATAATTACAAAAAAGATTGAGGGAAAAACTGTTCCGGTAAATATCAGCATAATTCCATCCAAAAAACCTTCCGAAGTAATCATAGTGGTCTTATGCCAGGATCAGAATACAGATAAACCGGCCAGCTATAACAGGGAAAATGACTACCGGTATATTATGAAAACCGATCTGGCTTTTGAAGGGATCGTTATTCATATGGCTGAAGTGGTGATTGATTGTAATGAATCGTTTAGTAGTTTAACAGGTTATAGCAAGCATGAACTGATCGGAGAAAATATCATTCGCCTGCTAGGCACTCCGGAAACAAATGATATCCTTTCGAGAAGTCTCCGGACAACAGAGATTTCACATTTTGAACTTCCGATGATCCGAAAAGACAGGAAAGAGATATATGTTGAAGTTCGTTCAAAATTAATTGGGAATAAAAGCCAGAGAATGCGTGCTTCATCGGTCAGAGACATCACCCGAAGAAGAAATTCCGAACAGGAAATTATCAAACTGAAGACAGCTATTGATCAGAGTCTGTCGAGTGTTGTAATTACCAATGCCAAAGGGACAATTGAATATGTGAATACCGCATTTTGTACCGTAACCGGTTATACCCAAAGTGAGGCGATAGGAAAGAACCCAAGAATACTCAAGACAACCTTTCATAAGAAATCCTATTATAAGTATTTATGGGAAACCATATCAGCTGGTAAGACATGGTATGGTGAATTCAGGAACAGGAAAAAGAATGGCGAATTCTATTGGGAAAAAGCTATTATTTCGCCTGTTTTTAATGCCGAGAACAAGATTACCCATTATATCGGCATAAAGGATAATATCACAGAGGAAAAAAAGATCCAGGCAGCATTATTAAAAAGTGAGGAGCGACATCGTATTGTTTCGGAACTGACCTCTGATTTTATGTATTCCGGAAAGATTACTGCTAGTAATGGATTACAATTTGACTGGACCAGTGGCTCACTTGAAAAATTATCGGGATATACTGTCGATGAGATAAACAGTATGCCGAAAGGGTGGCATTCCATCATTTATTCAGATGACCTGGATAACCTGATCCTTCCGGAGATTAAGATCCTGTCTCCAAAAAGCAATTTCCACGCCAGCTATCGGATTAAAACAAAATCAGGCAGGCTCGTCTGGGTAACCGACTATTTGAAGAAGAGAGCAGAGAAAGAGACCTACATGGGTGCTATTAAGGATATTACGCACTCAAGAGAGATGGAAATTGCCCTTGCCGAAAGCAAACAATTTCTGGATAGCATCATCGATAATTTACCCTTGGGACTGCACATTTTTGATCCGAATGGTTTTACTATGCGCATGAACGACACTCAGATGAAATACCTGGGGATTCATGAAAAGAATATTGGGATCGGAGAGTTTAACCTGTTAAAAGATCCGGTAGTAAAACCGTTAGGAATGCATGATGTCTTTAAAAAGGTCTTTAAAGAAGGACAAACAATCAACAGGGAACTCATTCTGGATGTTTTTGATCCCAAAACAGGACGGAAAAAAAATTCAGATAAAAGGATCCTTGACGAATTGGTATTTCCGATATTTCATGAATCCGGAAAACTAAATTCTGTCGTGGCCATTACCAACGACATCACCAACAGAGTTCTGGCAGAAAAACGTCTTAAAGAAAGTGAGTTGTACCAGAAAGCCTTGTTAAAGCTTATTCCTGATATTATCCTTACGTTTGACAGAGAAGGCATTTTACGAAATGCATACATCACAGGAAATCATAAGATATTTCTTGATACAGTGGAAATTGACAAACATTATACAGATATCTTTCCATTCCGGTTCTGTACTATTTTTAAGAAAAATATAGATCTGGCATTTAGCAGTAATAAAATGCAGACATTTGAATTCACCGTTTCAGAGGATGAAAGTGAATATTTTTTTGAAACCAGACTTCTGGAAAGCAATAAAAATGAATTGCTCGTAATTATTCGAGACATAACTGCCTATAAACTTACTGAGATCGAATTAAAAAAGGCCAAGGAGGAAGCTGAAAGAGCTAATCATGCCAAAAGCGCCTTTATTGCTAATATCTCTCATGAGATCCGCACTCCGATGAATGCAGTATTGGGTTTTACCGAACTGCTTTTCTCAAGAATTGAAGAGCCCGAACACAAGAGTTACCTCCAGTCTATAAAATCAAGCGGTAACACGCTTCTTAGCTTATTGAACGACATTCTGGACCTGTCCAAGATCGAAGCAGCCAAAATGGACCTGAGGCCGGTGCCGGTAAATCTACCGGGAGTCTTTAATGAGTTGTTTCATATTTTTTCCCTAAAGGCTAATGAAAAGGGAATCGAATTTTTAATTGATATCGATGATAACATTCCGGATGGACTGCTCTTTGATGAGCTAAGGTTGCGTCAGATCTTACTTAACCTGGTGGATAACGCAATAAAATTTACAGAAAAGGGAATAATCCACCTGGTGGCAAGGAAGATACGTTACTCCAGAGATAATGGTCAGCAAATCGAACTCGAAATAAAAATTA
Source organism: Cyclobacteriaceae bacterium (assembly GCA_050288525.1). Lineage (GTDB taxonomy): Bacteria > Bacteroidota > Bacteroidia > Cytophagales > Cyclobacteriaceae > JBNKDZ01. The sequence continues at coordinate 8,668 of JBNKDZ010000281.1, read as the reverse complement.
AAGATACTGGCATCGGGATATCTCCGGATGTACAGGATTCGATATTTGATGCTTTCAGACAACAGGATGATCAGGACAAGAAAAAGTATAAAGGTACAGGATTGGGACTTGCTATAACCAAGCAGCTAACCGAATTGATGAATGGAAAAATCCATCTTGACAGTGTTCCGAGGAAGGGTACTACTTTTACGCTAACTTTTAAGAATGTGGAAGTCAGAAAAACAGATAAAAAACATTTGATTGAACGGGAATCTCTGATATCCGACTTCAGGCTGGATAATGTCACAATCCTTTTGATAGATCCTCAGACATCCAACAGGGAACTATTAAAAAATCTTTTCAGGGGATCAGAAGTAAATGTGATTGAAGGAGAGGAGTCAAAAAAATTGTATGTTCTTGCAAAGAAAAACATACCGGATCTGATCATTCTGGATGTTAGTAAAACATTGAGCTGGAAAGAATCCTTTGAAAGGCTTCGCAGAGATAAGAAGTTTGTAAATATTCCTGTTATCGCTGTAACAACTGTTTATGAGCCAGAGGAAATACTGGAACCTGAGCTGAAAGGATTTGATGCGGTTTTTATGAAGCCAATTGACCTTAGCAAACTCCTGCATACTGTTGGTTCATTGCTTAAAAAAAACACAAGTATTATTCAAAATTATGATCTGAGTGATTCTCAGGATCCGGATTTAAACCTTCATACCTTAAAAATTGTTATTTACTTATTGGAAACGGAATATTTTGAAGAATGGCAGGATACCTGCAATACATCTTCATTTGCAAAAATGGAACTGTTTGCGGAAAAAATAATAAATACAGGAAAATCTCACGGGATTCTCAGGTTAGTCAAATATGGAAATGCGCTTATGTTACACATCCGGAATTTTGACATTGACAATATCAACCAAATGCTGAATACGTACCCTGATATGATTGAAGAATTGAAATTGATTGTGGAGAAAAAAAAATGAACGTATGGAAAAAAAACCTCCTGAGAAAATTCTGATCGTTGATGATGTAACAAAAAACATACAGATTCTTGCAAGTTTTTTGAAAGAAGCAGGATACGAAATAAACTTTGCACTAAATGGATTGAGTGCTATTGATCATATAAGTCATGAACATTTTGACCTGATCCTGCTTGATATCATGATGCCCGAAATGGATGGTTTTGAAGTGTGCAGAATATTAAAGCTAAATCCGGTAACAAGAGAAATCCCCGTAATTTTTATTACTGCTAAAACAGATGAAGATAGCATAAAAAGAGGTTTCGAGACCGGTGGCGTGGATTATATTACCAAACCTTTTAACAAGTCAGAACTTCTGGCCCGCGTAAAAACACATCTGCTTATTTTCAGACAAAAGAAATCATTGGAAGAGCTGGTCAATACAAAGGATAAATTTTTTTCAATCATTGCCCATGATCTTAAAAGCCCGATAAGTCAACTTAGCGGATTGAGTGATGTCCTGATCAGTCTTGTAAAAAATGACAGCGAAATAATAAAAATCGCTACAATGATCCGTAATTCAGCCCAAGCAGGAAATACATTATTAAATAATCTGATGGAATGGGCAAGATCACAAACAGGCAGAATTACATTTAACCCTGAAGTATTCGACCTGAAAACACTTTCGGATGAAGTCATCGATCTGAATAAACCCATATCAGCGGAAAAAAACATCTCTCTGACAAATAATATTCCTTCCGGAACTATTGCTTATGGAGATAAAAATATGCTGAGGACAGTTATACGAAATATCGTGAGCAACGGCATTAAGTTTACCCCAAAAAATGGTAAAATAGAAGTGAGCACCACCCAAAACGGTCCTTATACACAAGTTCATATTCGTGATAACGGGATCGGAATGAAAAAAGAAGATGTGGAAAAATTATTTAAGATTGGAGTTAATTTAAATACGATTGGAGAAAGTAAAGAAAAAGGCACCGGTCTCGGACTGATCCTGTGTAAAGAATTTATCGATCATCATAATGGAAAAATATGGGCTGTCAGTCAAATCAATGCAGGTACTGAATTTATATTTGCTATACCGAGAAAGCTTTCTGTTTAGGATAATTCAGAAATCTCTGTGCACTGTGCTCTAAGCCTATGTAAATCCTTGTCCGTCCCCTTATCTAAATCAATAAATCCTTGTCTGGATAAGCTTTTTATGCTAAATATGTGAATCGTTTGTTAACGCAAACATCCTTACGAAAAGCAACACTATAAAATGAAGATAAAGAAAGCAGTCATCACATGTGCCGGCCAAAGTCAGCGTAAATTACCTCTTCAAACTCTGATTGACCGGGACGGAAAAGAAAAATCCGTACTTGAAATATTGGTTGAAGAAGTTATCCGGGCCGGCATCGAGAATATTTGCCTGGTTGTAAAGCCTGGTGATGATAAAACCTATATGGAAGTAGCCGGTAATTATTCCGAATATATTCATTTTGCCTTTCAGGAAGAATCCCTGGGATACGGGCATGCCCTCCATTGTGCGGCGGATTTCGTTGGAAAAGACGCGTTTCTTCACCTTGTGGGTGATCACCTGTATGTAAGCCGTTCGGAAACCGGTTGTGCGGCACATCTGGTATCTGTTGCCGAACAGGAAGCGTGTTCAGTGTCTGCAGTCCATGCTGTTCGTGAAAGCATCATGCCCAATTATGGTGTTATTGGTGGGCAACGAAAATCCGGAACAACTGATCTTTATACCATAGACAAAGTCCTGGAGAAACCAACCCCTACTGAAGCCGAACAAAAACTTCAGGTACCCGGGCTGAGAGCCGGGCATTATCTGTGTTTTTTCGGAATGCATGTGCTGACCAGCAATATCATGAAGATCCTGAAGGATCAGATCAGCCAGATGAACAAAAATGAAAAAATAAACCTTTCAGGCGCTTTAAACACCCTTGCAGGAAAGGAACAATACCTGGGGCTTGAAAAACATGACTGGAGATACGATGTCGGCACGAAATACGGACTCCTGAAAGCGCAGGTAGCCCTGGCGTTAAGTGGCAAGGAACGGGATCTTGTGCTATCAGAACTGCTGGAGTTGTTTACATCACGTGAACTGGGATCAATTGGAAAGTAAGATGAGTGAATTAATACGAATAATTAAAGCTGAAGAACCTGCACTGCGGGATAAGTCCCTTCATTCTTTTTGTGAAAACGCTTCTCTCGCTTCATTGCTTGACGAATGTGAAGCACTCGATCAGATGCGTAGGGAAAACGACAACCTCTATGAAAGAGTCAGAGCACTGTTTTTCTTGTTTGCCATTCATCGTTTTTATATCCAGTTCAAAAAGGGAATAAGCAGGGATGCCGTTATTCCCTATGAAGCGTATGAGCATCTTCTGAAAAGACGTTTCGATGAATCCATCAATATCCTTCTTGATATCCAGAACGGAAAAGGTCCAAACCAGGGATTGTCTTCTGCCCTGGCAGATGCATATAAAAAACTGGCGTTTCAAACGCTTGCAAATCAGGTAAAAAAAAGTGTTCGTACCACCCTCGGAAACCAATGGATGTTCCGTATAGGTCATCCCTCAGACCACCCGCTAAAGGTAAAGCCCGAGCTCCTTCAGATTGATGAAGTGTATGGATTACATCCCATCCTGCATGAGACAACCCCTGTACGGATGGACCTGAGCCATAGCGGATGGAGTGATATCTTCTTTTTGGGAATGGACTATCCTGAAGGCGCCAATGTGCTGAATGTATCTGTAGACCTCGGAGTGCGAAAAGGTAATCATGCGGCAGAACCGATACCTCCCGTTGAAACCTATTTCAGGATCATCGATGAACCGGTACTCCGACTCACCAGCGTTGACCTGGGAGCAACTGTTGATATTACCAACCTCAATGATGTTTTTGATTTTGCCAAAGACTACCTCGGATTGTTAAAAGCAGCTGTGATAGCTTCAGGTATCATCCCTCCGGGTATGGAGGGGGCCGACCTCCCGCTTTCCGACCTGTTTTCTACCTTGATAAAGCCCGGATATGGTATCGAACTGGTCTCAAAAGTAAACGATATACCCAAAGGATCACGCCTTGCTGTTTCCACCAATTTGCTCGCATCCCTCATTTCAGTATGTATGCGGGCAACTGGTCAGACACGGAATATTACCGAATGTCTGGATGAAAGTGAACGACGTCTCGTGGCAGCACGTGCCATTCTGGGTGAATGGATTGGCGGTTCGGGAGGCGGATGGCAGGACTCAGGAGGTGTATGGCCCGGAATAAAACTTATTCAGGGTGTCGTCTCTGAAGCAGGTGATCCGGAATATGGTGTTAGCAGAGGAAGACTGCTGCCTCAGCATTCCATTTTGGCAGAAAATTCAGTATCGCCCGGAACAAGGAAAAAACTGCAGGATTCCCTGGTGCTCGTACATGGTGGTATGGCTCAGGATGTAGGTCCTATCCTCGAAATGGTGACAGAAAAATACCTGCTGCGTTCCGAAAAAGAGTGGGAATCACGCAAAGAATCGATCGATATCTTCAACCAGCTGGTAAAAATGCTTCAGGATGGGGATATTAAAGGTCTCGGACAATTTACTCAACGAAATTTCGAAGGACCGATCCAGGCAATCATACCATGGGCAAGCAACCAATATACTGAGATGCTTATCGAAGAAGTTAAAGAAACCTTCGGGAAAGATTTCTGGGGCTTCTGGATGCTGGGAGGCATGTCAGGAGGAGGTATGGGATTTATTTTCGAACCTTCGCGAAAAGCAGAAGGTCAGGTGTTCCTGCAAAAAATCATGAGCAAGGCAAAGAAAGAACTTGAAAAAGCAGTTCCTTTTGCTATGGAACCGGTAGTATATGATTTTGCTATCAATGAAAATGGCACGTATGCCGTGTTTAAGAAAGGAAAAAATGCGTTGATGCCTACCGGGTATTATTCCATACGCGTACCTTCGATCCTGAAAAAAGAAATGCAACACATCCCGGTAAGCCAGCGGCATGAACTTGAGCAATTGGGCGTTGCCTGTAAAACGGATAAGAACTATGCAGGGTTCGTTTCGGTCCTGTTCGACAGGATGATCCCGCAGGGTAGCCAGGAAGAAGAACAGACACAATCACTGGAGAAATTACTTGCGATATATGGCTTTGACAACACCTTCCATCAGCAAATAAAAACCGACCTGAAAAACGGGCGCATCGGTCTGGCACAAAACCGTCTGCCACTGGCTACGAAAATTGAAGATGTGTATGAAGGAGATGTAGCCGATACCACCAACGGACTTGATGATGAATATCACAGGATCGGTATGGAATCGCTGGAAAAAGGAGAACTGGCAATCGTCTCACTGGCAGGAGGTGCCGGTAGCAGGTGGACAAAAGGTGCGGGGGTAGTAAAATCGCTAAACCCGTATGCCAAACTATCCGGGAAACACCGGAATTTTGTTGAAACACATCTGGCAAAAAGCCGTCAGATATCAAATATGTGTGGAAAATCCATTCAGCATGTATTTACCACCTCGTACCTGACACATGATGCTATAAAAAATACCCTGGAAGCAAAAAATAATTTCGGATATCAGGGGCCGGTTATGCTTTCTGAAGGAAAAGTGATCGGTTTGCGTATGGTACCGATGGTAAGGGATTTGCGGTTTGAATGGGAAGAGATGCCCCAGCAGATCCTGGACGAGCAACAGCAGAAATTGCAGGACAGTTTGCGCAGCGCCTTAATAAACTGGGCACAGACCATGGGCGAAGGAGAAGATTACAGAGACAACCTTCCCAAACAATGCCTGCATCCGGTCGGACACTGGTATGAAGTGCCTAATATGATGCTTAATGGCGTGTTAAAACAGCTTTTAGAGCAGAATCCGGGGTTGAAATACCTGATGGTACACAACATTGATACACTGGGAGCCAATGCCGACCCTGCGTATCTGGGATATCACATTAAGAGTGGAGCAGCCCTTACGACAGAGGTTATCACCCGGAATATCGAAGACAGGGGAGGAGGGCTGGCACGTATTGACGGCAGGTTACGACTTATCGAAGGCCTGGCATTGTCAGATGAACGTATCGAATTTGACCTGAATTACTACAATACCAGCACCACATGGGTAGATATTGATCAGTTGCTCCAGGTGTTCGACCTTAAGCGTGATGATCTGAATGACGCAGAAAAGATACGGGAGGCTGTGGTGAAACTTGCCCGAAGAATGCCTACGTATGTGACGCTAAAAGATGTTAAAAAGCGGTGGGGCAAAGGGCAGGAAGATATCTTTCCGGTAGCTCAGTTTGAGAAACTTTGGGGGGACATGACTTCACTTCCGGAACTCAACTGTAAATATGTTGCCGTTCCGCGCATGCGTGGGCAACAGCTGAAGGAGGTATCTCAACTTGATGCATGGCTCCGCGATGGCTCTGCTGCCTATCTTGAGAAACTTACGGAATGGAAATAAATTTATTTTCTTAAAAGATCGACTCGGTTGCCGCTGTCATAGATTTCGGCGATGGAATCATTTTCCGAAAATAAAAATTTCACATCCAGAGCAGAATTTTCGACATGATAGTAGTCCGGAGAGGCAGGGAGTAGTCGGAATACGGCTCCGGAAGGATCTGTTGCAACAAGGGTATCGTTAACCAATTCAATTCGGATGGTCTCATCCCCGTTCGTTTTATAATTTCCGATAATATCTTCGGGGAAAATATCCGGAGTATTTGTAAGGGCGGGCAGAACATATCTTGTCATAATTTCATCCAAACGTTGTGGGCTATTGAAAAAATTACCTGCAGTCATAACAAATACTACCTGCATTTCAGGGATTACCATAATGGTTTGTTCGCCGTGCCCGAGCGCATAAAAAACATTTATTTTTTTGTTATTCACATGGTAACTTTTTATCCACCAGTTATAGCCATATTGTTGATCTCCTGCCATGATCTGACTTTTGACAGAGGACTCAACCCATTCGGATGAAATGATCTGTTTGCCCAGCCAGTTTCCGTTATTCAAATATAAGAGTCCGAATTTCATCATATCTCTCGGCGTCATACGTAAACCTCCGCCTGTTTCAGCAATGCCGTTTTCGTAGACCTTCCATTTAAAATGGTCAATACCAAGTTCATTAAACAGGTAATTTGATGCAAAATCTTCAACAGTCATTCCGGAAGTAGATTCGATAATGTGCCCCTGAAGATACATTAGCCTGTTGTTGTAGAAAAAATGGCTTCCGGGTTTATCCTTAAGGTTTTTATTTAATATGTATTGGATGTAATCTGAAGAAAAATAAATGTCAATATCATCATTCGGTTCGTTTGGCGTAAAAGGTTTCCATTCCAATCCGGCCGACATCGTCAGCAGGTTCTTTATCCGGATATCATATTTCTTTTGTACCCATTGGGTAGAATCACGGTCCGGGAAATATTTCCAGACAGGTTCATCAATGTCTTTAACCATATTTTTATCAATGGCTATACCCATTAGTGCGGAAGTAAAACTTTTCGTTACGGATTCCAGAGGATGTAACCGATCACAGTCATACCTATGAAAGTATTCTTCCAGTACCAGTTTATTATCTTTTGCTATCAGCAGGCTGTGGATGGTCTTCATTCTTCCATTCAACACATCCCTGATGAGGTTGCCAATATAACCCGAATCGATACCAACTTCTGTTAATGTCGAACACATCAGCCCGTCATCTTTTTGCGGAGGTTGCAGACAGGAATAATGAACTGTTTTTTCCCCTTCGGCGTTCATTCTGGGGATTTTATATAAAAGCTCTTTGGCTGTTATTCGTTTCATAATGAAAGGAGCAGGATTTCCGTTATTCGTGGTTCGGGTTCCTTTCAGAATGGAATCGCCGGATAAGAATATGCCATCATATTTATAAATGCCCCAAAGGGATTCGAAATGTAAACTGTCACCTGCAAAAAACAATTTCTCACCGGATGTATTAAACATCCCTTCCTGTGGTTCATCAATGGTGATGCCTGTAAATCCGTTTTCCTTATGAAAATGCAGGATCTGATGCGAATAACTTGATGAATCCGAAAAATTTAATTTCCAGTATCCGGTAATTTTTGGTTGATGATCATCACATGAAAACATGAAAGGTACCAAGAATAAGAAAAGGAAAAAGCATCTATAATTTTTGTCGATATTCATATGTAGAGTCGAAAAATGGGTTGCGAATTAAGTTTTCAGAACAAATATTTTTTCATAAAAATAATTTTTTTTCCTAATAAAAGGTTCCGGTTTAATAAAAATCGATGTTTTATGGCCTCTAAATAGCAATTTACCCTCTATTAAAATAAATTGCACTTTAAGGTTACTTTTTAGTATTTTTCCAGAATATATAAATGAATTTTACTTAATAGTGCGAGGTTAGTAAAGTTTAGTAGTCAACTTTTAAGTCATCTGTGTTCATTTTTTGTTAGGAAAGGGCTGTTAATTCAGCCCTTTCTTTTTGTATACTGAATAAATAACAGATTATACTCAAAAACTACAATCCGAATGAATTGTTACAGAAAACCATAATTTTTCTGATTCGAAAATAAAAAATAATCCTTTGCTTTGCGCTAAGCCCTTTGCCCTACGCCCTAATACAAATACTTAATAATCTGAATAATCCCGATTATCATCAGGAACAAACCAATAGTTTTACTTATATAGTCATTAAGGTTCGTAAGGTGTTTTTTGATATAGTCGC
>JBNKDZ010000280.1:0-12274 GCA_050288525.1 Cyclobacteriaceae bacterium | reverse complement strand
AGCGCTGGCCGACAGTTCTCAGATCAAGCCACCGGCTCCTGTAAAGGTAAAACAGGATTCTACCTGGATGAAAGCATCATTTTTTTCCGGGTTTGAGATTTGCATTGATTATGGGAAGCTGATGATGTCATTTACAGATTTTGAAAACAAGTACGAAGGAGGGATCAATCTCCGGTTTAAAGAAACCATAGTGCTGGCAGTTGAATACGGACAATCAACACTTGATCCAATAAAGGCATTTGACAACACAAAATTTTATACCATTGAGGGAAGTTATTTTCGTGCAGGTGCAGAGTATTACCGCACATTAAGTCAGAGCTTTATCTATCTGGGTTACAGGTATGGAACGAGCATGTTTGAAGACAGGGGTGAATTTATTATGGATAGTGAATTCTGGGAGCCCTATTCGGGTGAATTTGGATCAGAAGACCTTAAAGCTACCTGGAGCGAGCTGATATTGGGAACAGAGTCTCCTGTTCGTTTGGGAAAAGTGAAAGAGGAAGGACCCCGAAAACCTGACAGGTTATTTATAGGTGCTAAGATACGACTGAGAATTCTTCATGATTTTGAAAACAGAGAAGATATTCGTGTGTTTGCCATTCCCGGATATGGCAGGTCCCTGGACAAAACAACTCCTGCATTTAACCTGTACCTGAAATACAGGATTGGCCGGTAATCTCGGGCAAAGCGCATTGAACAAAGCGCACAGCGTAGATTTTATGGATGTTTGGAGATGATTTTTTCGAATCAGGAAAATTTACTGCAAGAAGCGAAAAATCATTCATTGTCGACCTAATAGTGTAATGGGGTTCTGAATGGAGATTACACTTAATGTTTGAATGAGTCGATTAAATGCGAAAGGCGAATGCTGATAAGAACGTTACCAAAGTCGGAAATTTTATCACCTCTTGCTAAATACTCCAACTCCAACTTCCACACATCAGATATCCCATTCCTTATTAAGCACACTGATAGCATGATGGGCTGTCAGATCAAATGTTACAGGCACAACTGATGCATAGTTGTTCTGTATGGCCCATTCATCAATGTCATCTCCTTTGTCAAGATTGAGAAAACTTCCCGCCAGCCAAAAGTATTGTACACCGTTCGGATCAAACCGGCGGTCAAATTCTTCCTGCCATTTGGCACGCGTTTGCCTGCATATCCGTATTCCCTTAATGGGTTCTTTTGATATTTTGGGAAAATTGACATTTAAAGCAATTCCTTTGGGAATGCCTTTATTCAGCACTTCGGAGGCAATTTTTGTTATCAGACTTTCGATATGTGAGAAGTCGGCATCCAGCGCATAATCACACAGGGAAAAGCCAATTGACGGGATGTCTTCGATGGCTCCTTCAATAGCAGCAGACATAGTTCCGCTGTAAATTACACTTATGGAGGTATTGCTTCCATGGTTGATACCACTGACGAGCAAATCCGGCTTCCGTTCTCCAAGGGCTATTCTTTTTGCTATTTTCACACAATCGGCTGGTGTTCCTGAACACTGATATGCTTTAATTCCATCAAAAACATTTGATTCGTTCAGTCGAAGTGTATTACCGATCGTAATGGCATGTCCCATGCCCGACTGAGGGCTGTCAGGAGCTACGACTATTACCTCACCAAGTTTTTTCATGAGTTTCACGAGGACTTGCAGGCCTTTGGCATAGATGCCGTCATCATTGGAAATAAGAATCAGAGGTTTTTTCATGTGATTAAAGAGGGAACTGTATGTTATACGGATACTTTTGCAAATATGAACTAAAAACTTAAAAAATAATGACTTTTGTCTGTTTTCTGATGGTCCGAATTATTCAAGAAGCGCATTGTAATAGGCTGTTATACGAACAAGATCGGACATTTTATCGTATTTTAACTTGTTTTTTTTGATGTATTGTTTCATTTCCGATTGTTTCACTTTAAAAAAGGTGTAAAGCGAATTCTTTTTTTGATTATAGGTCTGAATATTTCCTTTTTCATCAACAAAATAATATTTATAGGCGAGTCGCTGACGAGTCCTTTGGTTAAAATTATATGGATCATACCGGTTATAGTAGGAATAATACGGATCAAAATTGCTTACAGATTCCTGGACAATCTCTTCACGGCACAACAAGGTTAGTTTGCCTTCAAAAAGAACTTCAAAAATAATAGGCACTTTATAATCTGACCGGATGGAATAGGGGAGGGCGAAGAAATGCCGGTTGCCTTTAACGATCTCATCAAAGAGGTCAAATTTCAGGATATTTCTCGAGCTATATGTTTTTATTGTGCTTCCAATGTCGATTTGAATAAGGTTATTATCCAGATCATATTTGATCTTACCATTTATCTTCTCTCCGGACATCAGTTCAGCTTGTCCTTTGTGCCACATTTCCGAAGGGAAATCCTGACTTTGGATGTTAACGAATAATCCAAAAAGCAGACATACAGTAAGTGTAATCCTGTTCATGATGTCCGGTAAAAAGTTTTTTTAATGTTTTAAGATATCATGTCCCATTTTATCCCTCTTTGTAGTTAAATAACGGATATTATGAACATTTGGTTTAATTTCGATGTGTACGTTTTCAACAATTTCGAGCCCGTAGCCGATCAATCCGGTTCTTTTTTTAGGATTATTGGTGATGAGCCGGATCTTTGTGATCCCCAGGTCTCTGAGGATCTGGGCTCCGATACCATAGTCCCGATTGTCGGAGTTAAACCCTAGTTTATGATCTGCCTCTACCGTGTCATACCCTTCTTCCTGAAGTTTGTAAGCTCTGAGTTTGTTTAACAAACCAATGCCTCTTCCTTCCTGATTCATATATAAAACCACTCCCTTGCCTTCTTTTTCAACCAGTTCCATCGCCTGGTGCAGCTGGGCACCGCAATCACACCGGCATGATCCGAATATATCTCCTGTAGCACAGGACGAGTGCACGCGGACTAAAACGGGTTCATTTTTTTGCCAGTTGCCTTTTGTCAGTGCCATATGTACTTCGTTGGTGTCGGACTGCTTGTAGGCCGTCAGTTTAAAATCACCGTACTCAGTAGGCATATTTACATTTGTGACTTTTTCAATCAGAGATTCCTTTTCGATCCTGTAGGCAATAAGGTCTTTAATGGAAACCAGTTTCATGTCAAATTTATCAGCCACCTTGCGAAGGTCGGGGAGACGTGCCATTGTTCCATCCTCCTTCATGATCTCAACAAGAACTCCTGCCGGATAGAAGCCTGCAAGGCGTGCAAAGTCAATTGTAGCTTCCGTATGACCGGCTCTTCGTAATACACCACCTTTTTTTGCTTTAAGTGGAAAGACATGGCCGGGACGTCCGAGATCTTCTTCTTTTGTTTCTTTGTCAACCAGCGACCGTATGGTTTTGGACCGGTCTTCTGCAGAAATACCCGTGGTACATCCTTTCCCGATAAGGTCGACAGATACGGTAAATGGCGTTTCATGAAGGGCTGTGTTTTTACCAACCATTAGTTCCAGTCCCAGTGCTTCACACCGCTCTTCCGTGAGAGGTGCACATATCAATCCTTTACCATGCGTAGCCATGAAATTGATAATTTCAGGCGTGATACATTCTGCAGCACAAATAAAGTCGCCTTCATTTTCTCTGTTTTCATCATCTACAACGATGATTATTTTCCCGTTTTTTATGTCCTGAATGGCATCTTCGATCTTATCGAGCATAATATGATCCTTAATTATGATATTTAAATAAATTAGGATTCAAATTTACTGCTTTTCCAAACGTAAATAAATATATACGCAACAAAATATGCATATTGACAATTTTGGGTCTGGATAAAAAATGTAATTTTATATTTATACAAAAAAAGAGGCTGCAAATAAGGCAGCCTCCGTCAATATTTTAATATCTCGGTTCTTTTTAATGTATAAGATTAAACAACCTGTTCCACCGGACTTTGCTCAGGAATGATTTATTCTTGTCCAGAGACAGCCATATGAAAAATGCTTTACCTACCACATGGTCTTCAGGTACAAACCCCCAGAACCGGGAGTCTTCCGAATTGTGGCGGTTATCACCCATCATGAAATAGTAATCCTGCACAAAGGTATACTCTGTTATTTCCTGATTATCGATAAATAATTTCCCTTCTGAAATATTCACATTATCATGATACTCGTAGTTTTCAATAACAAAACCATATAGTTTTAATGTAGTATCATTTATCGGGATCGTTGCACCTTTGGCTGGTATCCATAACGGGCCATAGAAATCCTCATTCCACGCAAAGGTGTCCGGATAACCCGGGTATACTCTTGGGTTTGCCTGATCTTTTTCTCTTTTGTCGATGGATACTTTTTTTATAAACGGAAGTTTTTCAAATGCTTTGGCATTTTCCGGAGTGGTGTTGATGTATACCCCTCCCTGAGCCGGAAAGACCTGATCGGTGATGTCATGGTCTAAAAACACACGATCTTTTATGATCTCATCGGTCTCTGCAAAGTATCGGAATTGCATTTTCGGAGGGTTGTCCAGAGCCTTGCCATTGATGTATACCTGGGTATCAACCACACTGAGTGAGTCTCCCGGCAACCCGACACATCTCTTAATAAAATTTGTCTTCAGGTCGACGGGATGTTTGAATTCCACCGGATGATTAAACACGACCACATCGTTTTGTTTTATGCTGGTAAAACCAGGTAATCTGAACTGGGGCAGTTGTATCCAGTCAACATATGAGGGCAAGTCTGTTCCCCATATCGTTTGATGGGTTAGCGGCACCTGCAAAGGAGTTTTAGGCGTTCTGGGTCCATAGTGGATCTTGCTTACAAAAAGAAAGTCACCTACCAACAGGGATTTTTCCATAGATGGTGTCGGGATGGTGAATGCTTCCAGAAACAACCATCTGATGATAGTTGCAGCAACTACAGCGAACACAATAGCATCAATCCATTCACGGGCTACAGATTTCTTTTTTTTGACTTTATTCCTTCTGAATAAGCCTTTAAGAAAATCGAGATTTAATTTCATGCCTGATTAATTTTCGGTATCAAAACAAAAAGACAGAAAAGCGTTATTCAGTCGCAGCGCCCTGATTGGCAAGGCACTGATTTACTGTATTTCTAAACCGCTTTCTGCAAACAGCGTCCAAAGATATAATATAAAGTGGAAGGAAAACAATTTTTCTATAATTTCATAAAGTCCTTCATTGTCAATACACCCTTTTTCTTTATGATCCATTCAGAAACCAACACAGCTCCAAGTGCAAAACCTGCCCTGGTAAACGCTGTATGTTTTATTTCTATCTGATCAATATCTGAGGTGTATTGAATGATATGTGTGCCAGGCACATCCGGGATCCTTTTTGAAATAATAGGAATCTCTTCTTTATTCTCTGAAGCATCATTAACCCACGATTTTTTCGTGTTGTTGGCACTGATGATATCATTTGCAAGGGTGATTGCAGTGCCGCTGGGGGCATCTTTTTTCTCTGTATGATGTATCTCGGTCATTTCCAAAGTATAGTTGGGGTGATTTTCCATCATTTTTGCAAGGATCTCGTTCAGCTTGAAAAACAGATTTACCCCAAGGCTGAAGTTTGAGGCATAGAACAAAGCTCCATTGTGTTTCTTACAAAGTATTTCAGCTTCCGGCATCGAATCAAGCCATCCTGTTGTTCCACAAACTACCGGGATGTTGTTTTCAAGACAGTATTTTATATTTTCAAATGCAGCATCCGGCTGGCTGAATTCGATGGCAACATCAATTTCTCCCGGATCGATAAAGCGAAGTGCCTGGGTATTATTGATGTTTATTTTATGTTTAATTTCATGTCCTCTTTCTTCGGCAATTTCTTCAATGGCTTTACCCATTTTGCCGTATCCTAAAATTAAGATTCTCATTAGTTAAGTTTTATTTTTAAAGATAATCCAATAACATTTGTTTGAAATGCTGTTTGCTGGATGTCAGGCTCAAAGTTAATCGTCAGTTCTTCATTTATGTTAAAGGCAGCAAGGTGTGCATCCACATGTGCATCGACTATATTGATGGCATATACAAGTATAGCAGAAATAATCAAAAGATCTCTGTTTCGACGCCAATAGTCTGTTGCGCGTTCGTAATCCTTTTCATCGTACCTCTCATCAAAAGGTTTTGTCCTGTCGTCCTGATCGCGAATTGCAATGAGTGCATCGCGGTGTTGTTTATATTGTCTGTTGTTATAATCAAGATAATAAGCAATAACCACTCCGCCACCGTATATCAGGGGGAGCTTCCAGTATTTTTTGTTGTATATCTGACCTAAACCGGGTAATATGGCTGAGTACATAGCAGCCCGGTTTGGCTTGTCATCAATTGAATCAGTAAAGACTTCTATTTCCTCATTGGAATCTATTACCAGTCCGCTTTCCCTGATTTTGGTGGAGTCACTTGCGATTTGACCAATAGCCGAAGACTGAATGACACAAAGAATAAAAACAACAGATATTTTCAAATAAATCTGGTGTCTCATATACATTAAAGATCTAATATTTCAAGAATTCTGTTCAAATCTTCGTGCGACAGGAAAGGGATCTTGATATCACCTTTCTTGTTGTTTGTATCATGTCTGATAGCAACTTTAGTTCCGAAATGGGATGATAATTTGTCCTGAACCTGCTTGATCTCATATGGCAGGGAAGTGGCCGGTTGCTTTGCGGGCGTTTCGTCACTTTTTTCAGTACTTTTCCGGACAAGCTCTTCGACCTTTCTCACAGAAAGATCATCTTTTATGATTTTTTTGTACAGATCCAGTTGCCTGTCGATATTTTCAATAGTTACCAATGCCCGGGCATGTCCCATCCCGATCAGGTTGTCCCGCAGACCCGCCTGAATATCCGGGGGTAGCTTTAAAAGTCTCAGGTAGTTGGTTACAGTAGACCGTTTTTTTCCTACCCTGTCACTTAAGTCTTCTTGTTTAAGGTCGCATTCTGTGAGCAGACGCTGATAACTTAAGGCGATCTCTATGGCATTCAGGTTTTCTCTTTGAATATTCTCAATGAGTGCCATTTCGAGCATTTGCTGGTCATTTGCCGTACGTATATAGGCAGGTATTGAGGTCAGCCCTGCCAGTTTTGATGCCTGAAACCTTCTTTCACCCGAAATCAACTGATATTTATCATGGCTTATTTTCCGGACGGTGATCGGCTGTATTATGCCTTGTATTTTTATGGATTCAGACAATTCCTGCAACGCTTCAGCATCGAAATTCGTTCTTGGCTGGAACGGGTTTACTTCGATTGAAGAAAGGGATATTTCACTGATCGAGCTCGCAGTAGCAATATCTGAAGTAAGTTTTTCTTCAGGAGTATTAACGGAAGAATCGTCAAGCAGAGCTCCCAACCCTCTTCCCAATGCATTTTTTCTTTTTGATTTTTTATCCGTCATTATACCTCTATTTGGATAATTTGTTATTTGAAATAATTTCTTTTGCCAGGTTCAGATAGCTAATTGCTCCTTTACTATCGGCATCATGCGATATGGCAGGCATTCCAAAGCTGGGCGATTCACTCAGTTTTATGTTTCTTGGAACCAGTGTATCAAAAACGATATTTTTAAAATGGGTTTTTACTTCTTCCACCACCTGGTTGGATAGTCGTAAACGAACATCATACATGGTAAGCAAAATGCCTTCAATCTCCAGTTTAGTATTTAACCTCGATTGAATGATTTTTATTGTGTTGAGCAGTTTGCCCAGCCCTTCGAGGGCAAAATATTCACATTGTACAGGGATAACTACAGAATCAGAGGCCGTAAGGGCATTTATGGTAATGAGTCCGAGTGAAGGAGAACAATCGATGATAATAAAGTCAAAATCATCTTTTATAGGCGCTAAAGCATCACGCATCTTTTGCTCCCTGTTCTCGATGCTTACCATTTCGACTTCGGCTCCTACGAGGTCGATATGAGAAGGCAGCAGATGAAGGTATTTGATATCGGTGTCCAGAATGCAATCCGCAGCAGGGACTCCGTCTACCATACATTCATAAATGCCGTCCCGAACTTCCTTGGGATTGTGTCCTACTCCAGAAGTGGAGTTTGCCTGAGGATCGGCGTCGACGATCAGGGTTTTATATTCCAGTGCGGCCAGACTTGCACACAAATTTATCGCGGTAGTAGTTTTTCCTACTCCTCCCTTCTGATTTGCTATGGAAATTATTTTGCCCATATGACAGGATGAAAATCAATAGTTATACATAAGTTATAATCTGTTGACGTTCAGTCGGTAAAATTTTTGACGTACTAGCCTCCATTTTATTTTTTTAATTTACAAAATTGGATCGGATATTAAATACTTTTATCTTCTTTATGTAAATACCCCGCAAAGATAAAAGTTTAATTGAAAAAATAATCATTTAATATTTTATCCATCCCTTTCCACTTAACTACACTGATCCGGAAATGTAAAGAATTTAAAAAAAAGACAGCATCTGTTGTTATAATTGCGAACAGATGCTGTCGTTTGGTTATGTGTAGGTATAACCCTGTTTATTATTTCTTTTTCTTTTTAGATTCTTCAGAAGCTTTCATGGCCTCTTCCAGTTTAAGCTGGAATTTTGATTTTTTCTTGTTTTTATTCTTTTTCTTATTCTCTTCCAGGATGTTTCGGATCTTCTCATCATCCACAAATCTGCGTATTAAGGCGATTTGTCCGAATGAAAGGATATTTGAAACAAAATAGTAGAAGGTAAGACCTGCCGGATAACTGTTTAATACAAACATAAATATTACAGGCATAAAATATTGCATGGTTTTCATCGGTCCCTGCATCTGAGCGGTAGACTGACTGTTGATCCATGTATAGAGTATGGTACTTACAGTCATAAGTAATGTGAATAAGCTGACATGAGAACCATATCCAGGTATATCAAAAGGCAAGGTCAGGATCGAATCGTAGGTAGACAGATCATGTGCCCAGAGAAACGACTGATGTCTGAGCTCAATGGCATGGGGAATAAACTGGAACATGGCAAACAGGATGGGCATTTGCAGCAACATGGGTATACAACCACTAAGCGGATTGACACCTACCTGCTGGTAAAGCTTCATCTGTTCAGCTTGCATTTTTTGAGGTTCTTTTCCGAATTTTTCTTTCAACTCATCCAGTTCCGGCTTTAACGCCTTGGTTTTTGCCATGCTTATATGTGACTTATAGGTAAGTGGCGATAAAACCAGCTTTAAGATGATAACAAGTATAATTATGATAAGCCCATAGCTTCCGATATATTTCTCAAGGAACGTGAAGATATTGATTATGACATATTTATTGATCCAGTTGATTACAGGCCAGCCCAGATATAGGTTCTCAGAGAATCCTTTTGTTACTTTATTGAGTACCGGCAAACGGTTGGGGCCGAAAAAATAAATTTCCGGATTGGTTTCCTGGTCGAAGTAGGAAACAGGTAATTCAAAACTGGTTTTACAGGATTTTACCGTTAATGTGTCATTTTCATTGAAAGAAGATGAAAGATAACCGTTTGTGACAGGTCGGCCGAATACGAGTCCTGTAGAGAAGAATTTTTGTTTAAAAGACATCCAGTTTATTGAACTGGCAATAGAAACTTCCTGTTTGTCACTTGAACGGGCTTTCAGCTCTTCCATTTTTCCTTCAGACAGGTAATAGTTGATCGTTGTCCAGTTCCGGCTGTATTTAATATCTGTTTCCTGTCGTTTCAGATCGTTATCCCAGATGAGCTTTACGGTTTCACCGGAAATATCTTTACTCAAACCATTTAGAAGCATTTTGTGTGAAACCTGGTATTTTCCCGGTTCAAGCCTGTAGCTGTGTGAGATGGATTTGCCATCAGCTATATTGGCCACAAAGTTAACCGAAATGGTGTCACCATTCTTATCAGGTTCTGAAGCTTCAAAGAACAGATCTGATAGCCGGACATCATCTTTGGCTGTTTTGAAAACATAGTCTATCTGGCTGCTGTTTTCGTCAAGAATGACGAGAGGTTCGTATTGATAGTCATCATATTCCTTTAGCAACACCCTTTTTATGGTTCCTCCCCTGTTGGTGAAGATTATTTGTATTTTATCATTTTCAATAGAAAATTCTTTTTCTTCTCCCTGGGTGACGGAAGAAAAGATACCGAACTTCTCATTTTGCAGTGCTCTGGAGATGCTGTCATTTTCAACTTGTGCTGAATCAGCCACATCAGAGAACTGAGAAGTTTTGCCGGGTGTTTCCTGTTTGTTTGGAGCGGTGGTTGTCGTATCAGTGACCTGTGGTTGTTGAATATTTTCATTTTTCGGTGCGAAAAAATACGTATACACCACAACCAGTGCGATCATTAATACTATTCCAATACCCTGATTCTTATCCATTCGTATATCTCTAAATTATTTTACTTTTTTTCTTTATAAGCAATGGCTGCCTTTATGAAACTGACAAATAAAGGATGCGGTTTTACGACCCGGCTTTTTAATTCAGGATGAAACTGTGTTCCAACAAACCAGGGGTGGTTTTTTAGTTCGACAATTTCTACCAGGTTGGAGTCAGGATTTATCCCTGCTGCTATCATGCCTTTTTGTTCGTATCGTTCAAAGTATTCATTGTTAAATTCATACCTGTGGCGGTGGCGTTCGGTGATATCTTCTGATTTATAGATATCAAATACCCGGGTGCCCTGAATAATCCTGCAAGGATAAGCACCTAATCTCATAGTTCCACCTTTTTTTGTAATTTTCTTTTGATCTTCCATCAAATCAATCACCGGATTTTTAGATTTGATGTCAAATTCAGTAGAATGAGCATGGGGCAGACCAAGAACGTTCCGGCCAAATTCGACAACAGCACATTGCATCCCCAGGCAGATGCCGAAAAACGGAATTTTGTTTTCCCGGACATATTTTACAGCTGTGATTTTACCTTCTATTCCACGCTCACCAAACCCCGGAGCAACGAGCACGCCATGATGACCTTTAAGAAGGTCGGATACGCTATCTTCGGTGATGTCTTCAGAGGAGATCCAGCTGACATTTACTTTGCATTCGTTGGTCGCACCGGCGTGGATGAAGGACTCCGCAATTGATTTATATGCATCGTGCAATTCAACATATTTGCCGACAAGGGCAATGTTCACTTCTTTAACAGGATTTTTAAGTTTGGAAAGGAATTCTTTCCATCGTACAAGACCCGGTTCTTCACCAATCGGTAGTCTCAGCAATTCCATTACCCTTTCATCAAGTTTTTCTTTGCGCATCATCAATGGCACGTCGTATATAGTACGTGCATCGAGTGATGATATGACACAATTTATTGGCACGTTGCAGAACAGAGCCAGTTTTTTTCGGATATCTGCATTAATTGCCCGTTCTGACCGGCACACGAGGATGTCGGGCTGAATACCTGATTCCAGCAGTTTTTTTACCGAGTGTTGAGTGGGTTTCGTCTTTAATTCCCCGACAGCTTTGAGGTAAGGGATTAATGTCAGGTGAATAACAATACAGTTTTCGTGTCCCAGATCCCACCTAGCCTGTCGCATTGCTTCAATAAACGGAAGAGATTCAATATCCCCGACAGAACCACCTATTTCAGTAATGATCACATCAAAGTCGCCGTTTTGTCCCAGGGCCAGGAAATTTCGTTTAATTTCGTCGGTGATGTGCGGAACTACCTGGACGGTCTTGCCGAGGTATTCGCCTTCTCGTTCCTTGGTGATAACATTGTTGTAAATACGACCGGTAGTGACATTGTTCTTCTGGGAGGTGTTGGCATTCAGAAAGCGCTCATAATGGCCAAGATCCAGATCTGTCTCTGCACCGTCTTCTGTAACATAACACTCACCATGTTCATAAGGATTGAGCGTGCCGGGATCGATATTGATATAAGGATCGAATTTTTGTATTGTAACTTTTAATCCTCTGGCAACCAGAAGTTTTCCAAGTGATGCAGAAATGATACCTTTTCCTAAAGATGATGTAACGCCTCCGGTTACAAAAATGTATTTGACTTGACCCATAAGTTGAAATAAAAATTGTTTTTAAGAATGAAACTTATGGGATACAAAGGTAAGTCATAGAGGTCAATAAAATAAGATTTTTAATGAATTTAATTTCAAATTGCGTTTTATTGGTGCGATTAGCTCTTTTTATTAGTCAAAAATGAGTAATTTAGCATAATTATTCTTATTTGCCGATCCGTTAATCATCCGCAAAATTCCTTCCCCCTTGTTCCTTGTTCCTTGCTCCTTCAATTTTTTGGTTTTGCAGTGTAAAGGTTAAAATGCTACCTTTGCCGCAAAAACAATCAGGCTATTTGCCAATTTGATGGACTT
>JBNKDZ010000279.1:0-7926 GCA_050288525.1 Cyclobacteriaceae bacterium | reverse complement strand
TAAATGGGTGGAGGACAATATTGCTTCGTCAGAACTGTCTGTTGAGAGTCTTAGCTCCGAACTTGGAGTGAGCAGGGTACACCTTTACAAAAAAATGGTAGCGCTTACCGGGAAGTCGCCTGTTGAATTTATTCGTCTCGTACGATTGAAGCGGGCGGCTCAGCTACTTGGCAAGAGCCAGCTTACCGTGAGTGAAGTGGCCTACCAGGTTGGTTTCAGCGATCCGAGATATTTTTCCAAACAGTTCAAAGCCGAATTCGGGATTTTGCCTTCTCAATATAAGGATGATCAGAAATCCTGAAATACCACTGGCGCAAGCGTCTCGCTTGTGACTGATCAGAACGACAATCTATAAATCTACCTTTGATTCATATCAGCTCGTTTGTGCCCTATAGCCGTCAACCTAAGGCAAAAAGGAAAGAAAAAGAAAAAAAAACCGTCATTCCGAGGAGTAACATTTTTTCAAAACACACAAATTTGAATGACGTATCTACATTTAAATGCTACAAAATCCAATAATAAAAACTGGTCACAACCTACTGAATATCTTATATTTACGTAAAATCCGTCATCGGTAGGAGATTCCAGTGAGCATTGACGTCAGGAAATGATTACCGGTTACGACGTGGGAATCTCCATCTTTTAGGGATCATTCAGGCTATTTGTTAGGCTATTACAAAATATCAGGAGATTGCCACGTCTCATGTGACCTTATCAGGCCACAAGTTCCTCGCAATGACGAACATTTTTTGGATTTTAGCTTAGGCTGATTTGCACTTGAGTTCACTCCACTGGCGTAAGCGTCTCGCTTGTGACGGATAAGAAGGACAATCTATGATGCTGACTTCGATTTGTATCATCTCAATAGTACCCGAAGCGAGACGCTTCTATTGTCTCAATCGATTCTTTTGTTTGCTCGTTGATTAAAGATTTTCTTTTATAGCTGATTTGCACTTGAGTTCAGCACAAGGACCGCTGCGCTTAACCTTGCACTAGTGGGGCTAGTGGGGTTAGTGGGCAAAAAAAAGGCTGCCTTTTGGAGCAGCCTTTTTTCAAATAATAATAGGAATTTTTAAAACGTTACTTCTATTTCGTCTCCATTGTAGTCAATAGCGTTGTCTTCTGTTTCTTCTATGTCAAGCCCTTCGCCATGTCCTTCAGAGACAAGCACAATCCTGAATTTTCGTTGCTGTAGCATACCCGGGAATTCACCGTTTCGTTTTGAAATGATCAGTTTTTTGTCTGCATCCTTCCATGTGAGTTTAATGGTTGCGTATACACCTTTTTCATAGTTGTAATTGTCATTTTCATCCTCATAAAGTGTAAATTCTCCGTCAGCCCCCGGATAGATTCTCAGTTCAATCGGATCTGCCGGTTTTTCTGTGGTGTATTGTAAAAACGGCCCCATTGGAATGATAGATCCCGAACGTACCAGCAATGGCATTATATCGATCGGAGCATCCATGGTTATGTTTTCGCCTCCTTCATGGGTTTTTCCAGTCCAGAAGTCATACCATTTGGTTCCTGCAGGCAGATATACATCACGTGTTTTTTGCTTGTCTTCCTTCGTGGTTTCCATGGCAAATATGGATGGTGTTTTCCAGTTGAGGATCATTCTGGCTGCTCCAGTAGAGGTGTTTTCGGTCTCAACGATGAAATCATATTCTTTACCGGCTTCGAGTTCTACCATATCGGTATATTGTTCGACACTGGTATATACGATAGGTAGGGTATCGCCATTTAAAATGATCCGTTTTGCATCAAAGCTGATCAGGTGGAACTGGTGTTTGCCTGTTTCCTTCGGAATAAGCTTCCCTTTCCACCGGATTGAGAACATTGAATCTGTGACATAGTCCGGACGGCCTGTGTACCATAATAAATCTATTTGTTTATCAACTTGTTCTTTACCAAGTATCTGGTAGGCGTTGTCTTTGTAGTAGGTCGCTTTTAATCCTTCTTCACCATCATCTGTTCTGAAGCACTCAGCATCAACAGGCACACTTTTCTCCGGTGGACGGTGGTACATGTATTCAGTCACCGGACAAGCCATCATGGCCGGTCCAAACATAAACTGATCATCGATGGAATACGTATTCTGGTCGTTAGTGAAATCCATGGGCAATCCTCTCATGATGGTATAATCTTCATCTGTAACTTTCCATGCAAGCGAATAGATGTACGGCATCAGACGATACCTGAGGTGGTCAAATTTCAGGATAGGATCCGAGAATTCTCCCATTTCCCATATTTCTCTTGGTGTTTCAGAACCATGTGACCGGAAGATTGGAGAGAAAACACCAAGTTGGAACATACGGGCATAAAGCTCCTGATAGGCGGGATTTTTTCCTCCGGTGTTAAACACACCGTCATAGGCTCCTAATACGAAGGCTCCGATGTCGAAGGTCCAGTAAGGGATACCTGACATACAATGGTTAGTGCCGGCGGAGATCTGATGTCGATATACATCCCAGTTAGCTCCTATATCACCTGACCATGTGGTTGCCCCATTACGTTGCTGGCCTGCATAGGTTGAACGTGTGAGGATGTATGCCCTGCGTGAAGGATCTGTCTCTCTCCAGAACTTGTAAATATCATTTGTCATGACCAGAGAGAACGCATTGAGGTATCTGGCCCACGATCCGAGGTTGTTCCGGCCAACTTTTTTCATCTCATATTCTTCAGATTCCTTGGTAAGGGCATTTACAACATCGGGTTCTGTGGAGTCTATCCACCAGCCGTCAAGTCCTTTGGAATAAATACCGTCTTTCAGGTATTTCCAGTACAACTGATTTGCTTCGGGAATAAAGGCGTCATAGTATTTAAAACCAGCCCAGCCAACAGTCGGGTACAGGTACCCGTGTTTTCCCATGTCAGCATAGATCGGAGTGTTAGGGCCTAATGCCGGCCAGATTGATATAATTATCCGGTAATTCATATCATGAAGCTCTTTACACATTCCTTCAGGATCCGGAAAGAGGTTTTTAGCGAAAAACATCCCGCTCCAGTTTGGATTGCCATCCCAGTAATCCCAGTCCTGGATCATGTTGTCGATCGGGATCTGAAGTTTGCGGTATTTTCGGGCAACGGTCATGAGTTCTTCCTGTGTGTCGTAGTGTTCCTTGCTTTGCCAATAGCCATACGCATG
This sequence comes from Cyclobacteriaceae bacterium, assembly GCA_050288525.1. Classification (GTDB taxonomy): domain Bacteria; phylum Bacteroidota; class Bacteroidia; order Cytophagales; family Cyclobacteriaceae; genus JBNKDZ01. Next base: position 4,781 of record JBNKDZ010000279.1, on the reverse strand, counting down.
TTTTCCGTACATAGGAGCCTTCCCGGTGAGGTGTCTGTATCCGGAGATCACCTTGTCCATATTTTCTCCGTAAACGAAGTAATAATCGATATTACTGCCCATGTCAGAAAACAGGGTGGTCTCTTTCGGTGTATCGTTAAGGATCGTTTTTGAGTAGTTATCCCAGAGGATACCATAATTGTTGGTGGATATGAGGAACGGATTTACGGCATCTGTATTGGTCTGGACCAGTTTTACCGTTTTGCCTCTGTAGTTGAAATAACCGTACTGGTGCTGGCCTAATCCGTAAATACCTTCGTTATCTGTAAGCTGGAAGCCCTGAGTAACCGAAAATCCGGAATCACCACTGTAGACAACCGGTTCGAAGGTTGTATTTTCATTCTCATTTAATACCGGCGTACCATCTGCAGAGAGGTATGAGATGCTTCCGCTTGTTTTGGAGATGGAGACCTGCAGTTTTGATGATTTCAATAGAACGTTATCAGGAGTATCTTCCTGTGTTACTTCGATATCAGGTATAGAATCACATATCACAGAAAGTGATAACTTGTCAGGAGTGCCGTCCGGTGACCATTTGGTGATACGTACGATATTATCCGTATAAAACTGAACCTTGACACTAAGTTTTCCTGTATTTATTTCAACACCGTTTTTAATATCCTTTATTTCGGATTTCGGACCGGAACATTGAAACGTCAGGAAAGCAATTATGATTAGCGTTATCAGAATTGTATTTTTTTTCATGATGATTATTTATTGTCGAGAATTATTTTTAATGATATATTTTTGTTTTTATACAGCCTTAATTTTGCGGTTTTTTTGTTTTTTGAATCCATTTTGATTTTTGTTTTACTATCTGTAATGGTGATAACTTTTATGGGGGCAGGTACTTCAAGTATGATCTCCTGATCCTGAGCAGGATTCAAAGTAAGATGGATCGTTCCATTGCTCCACTCAAGGTTTTCCATTGTGATTCTGTCATAAAGCAATACACCTGATAATTTGCCTTTGTTCCATTCATCAGGCACTGCCGGTAATAGTTGGATCTTTCCAGGTTCGGCATTGACCAGGGATTTGATCACTGCTGTCTGGAATCCACTGCTCAAATCCATATTGAAGATGCTGCCGGGGTCGTGGTATGTTGCCATTGAATTTGACCAGTAATGTGACGACAGCCAGGGTAATATCTCCTTCACCAGATCTTTTTGCCCCAGGTTGGCAGCTACACAAGCCATTTGAGCCAGTCCGAATACCATTTGACCACCGTTTTCATTTCTGCGTACACGCATACGTTCCTGAATTGCTTTTTTTGCACCTTCTATAAGATTGATGTTAGAAAGGATATCCGGATCAATCCGATTATAGAGGCCATAGAGTTGGGAGACATGTCGGTGATTATGGTTTTCTGAAAATCCATCCCAAAGCCACTCCCTGAGTGTGCCGGAAGAATCGGTTTGGTATTCAGGCATATTTCTGAGCATGTCCACCCATTTGTTTAGTTGCTTTTTATCTTCGTTCAGGATCTTTCCTGCTTCGATACAGTTCCGTAACAGCTGCTTGGTGATCATTACGTCCATAGTGGCATTTATAGCTGCCTGTGAGGTAGAATTTGAGGGATTATTCTCGGGAGAATAGGAGGGGACAAACAGGTTTTTACCATCCTTGCCGGTAATGATGAAATCTTCGTAAAAATGAGCAACTTCTTTCATAAACGGATAAGCATGTTGTGACAGGAAGTCTTCATCATGTGTGTACAACCAATAATCGTAGAAGTAGTCGGCCGCCCAGCCGGCTCCTCCGGTCCAGAAAGTCAGGCACCAGGTTTCATCGAAGTGGGTAGCATATCCGTGACGGCCGGTGTGTGCAGGAATGAAAATGCCTCGGCATCCATACAGTCTTTGAGCATTTTCACGATAGCAGGGCATTAGTCTTTCATGATAGCTGGTAAATGATCGCATAAGTTCGGGCAGATTCCCCATCAGAAAGGGAGATACGGCAGTTGGAAGATTGCCGTCATTGGTGAAGACAGAGTTCCATGGAGGTCTCCATGACCCGCCCCATATTCCCTGAAAGTTGGGGGGATTTATACCGGTGGCACTGATCATGTTGTAGCGTGCGGCCTGGAACTGTTTCTCTACAATAGCTCTGTTAAAACCGGTTTTTGCTTTTTGTACCAGTACTTCCGCATCGATATTCGGGTATAATGATCTGTCATACAGGTCCAGGTTTACACGGTTGTACATCTCCGAATGAATAGCAGTATGGCTGGTAAGGAGTTCCTGATAGTTATGTGGAATATTGCTGAACTTTTCTATTATTTTGTCGATGTTAGAGGTGTTTTCTTTAAAGAAAGGTTCAACTTTTATAAGTACCAACACTTCATCAGCATCCTTTATATCCATATATTTCCTGTTAATTTCAGTATGGCCTCCCGTAGGGAAAACTTTCAGAATGCCTTCATATCCTTTAATACTTTCTTCACGGTATTTCTTAAATTCGGTTCGGTAGGATATGGTGTTTCCGGATGCTGATATTTCCGGATAGCTTACCAGATCCTGCAGATAAGATGATTCTTCCCACGAGATCGGACGCTGATTGAGTTCCAATCGGCAGTTAACAGGAGAAGTACCCTTTATTATCATAACGATTACTGTATCGCTCCTTGAGCAAAACAGTTTGCGTTGATAGATTTGTCCTTTCTGACGCCAGTCTACGATAGCTTCTCCTGTTTCAAAGTTTACACTCCTGACATATTTTTCAATATTTTCGGCATCCATTTCAATTTTCAGATCAAATGCCGGAATGTACGGATCGTTCCATAATTTCCCATCGTATCCTTCTTCCTTACTGAGTTCGACAGGTATTTTTGCTGCTTCTTCAAATTTCCCGTCCAGACATAATTTCCGTATATCATTAAGTCTGGAGGCCTGATTCACGGGCTTTTTGGAAGGGTAAACAGGCATGTAAAGCGAAGAATGGTTGATAATTATGGTTTCTTCATGCGGATATCCGAATACCATTGCTCCCATGGTGCCGTTTCCACTAAGGAGTGCATGATCCCACGAAGGAGCAGGGAGCCAGCTGGTGAAACCTTTTTCAGGAATTCTGAAATAATCTTCCTGGGCATGGCATAGCAGCGGGAGAAATATCAGAATACCAGACCAGACATTCTTTTTTATATGAATGTTTAAAAAAATTAAATTGAAAAACGCACGTATCCACATCATTTCTTTATCTTCCTATTCCAATGTCAACATCACACTGGCCGGTGTCAAACCTTCGGAAACAGCGTTGACAGTAACCATTCCGGGAGAGGTTCCTGACTTAACGACCAACAGACATTTCCCGTTAAACGCTTTTCTGTAGTTTGCTTTAAACGGTTCGTGACTAACAGGATCACCATTATCCACTCCTGCAATAGTAGCGCCTCCAATAATTTCAAAATTGATCATATTATCAGCCAAAGGCACAATATTTCCTTCTTTATCCAGCACAGACACTGTGATAAAGGAAAGATCTTCACCGTCTGCATTGATGGTGTTTCGATCGCATTCCATCCGGATGTTTTGTGGTTCGGATGCTGTCGAAATGGTTTTATCAAGTGTGATGGTATCATTTATCCAACCAATGGCATGCAGTTTACCAGGGGTAAAAGGCACTTGCCATCTCAAATGCAAGTCATCAGGGCCTTTGATTTTGGTGCCGAGTGTAGAATCATTGAGGAATAGTTCAACTTTATCGCAATTGGTATAAGCAATAACATCCACAGTCTCACCTTCAGTCCAGTTCCAATGGGGCAAAAGATGTAACACAGGTTCGTCTGTCCATTCGCTTTGGTACATATAATACACATCTTTGGGGAATCCCGCAAGGTCGATAATTCCGAAATAGGAGCTTCTTGAAGGCCATACATACGGCGTGGGTTCTCCGAGGTAGCCGAAGCCGGTCCAGATGAACATACCAGAGATGAAATCAAGGTCTTTGATCACTTTCCAGGCTTCTTCGTGTGTCGATCCCCAGGGAGTGCTTACATGGTCGTATGACGACACGGTATTTTCTGTACGTCCTTCTACACCTGGATTTCGCCAGTCGACCGGCCAGCGGCGGATGGTGTCATAGGGCAATTCAAAATAACCTCGTGTCATAAGACCTGAAGTGGTTTCGGTAGCGATTAAAGGTTTACCCGGGAACAATTCAGGAGCTTTTTCATACAAATTGACTTTATAGTTAAACCCGATCACATCAAGAACTCCTGCTTTAATGAGCGCGTTATCCGGATCGACAAAGTTATTGCCAGTCGTGATCGGTCGCGTAGGATCCAGATTTTTTACGATGGAAACAAGTTCTTTTGTCATTCGGACGCCGGAGGTATCCCATTGTTCCAGAATCTCATTTCCGATACTCCACATGATTACGGATGGATGGTTTCGATCACGTAAAATATGATCGGTAAGGTCTTTTACGTGCCATTCGTCATAATATTTAGAATAATCGTGTTTGGTTTTGGTCATTTTCCACATATCAAAGGTCTCATCCATCACGATAAAACCCATCTCATCGCAAAGGTCAAGCAGTTCCGGGGCAGGAGGGTTGTGGGAGGTACGTATGCCGTTACACCCCATTTTTTTGAGAATCTCCAACTGCCGTTGGATGGCCCTTTTGTTGACCGCTGCTCCCAGACATCCAAGATCGTGGTGGTTGCAGACGCCAAGAATCTTTAGGGGATTATCATTAAGAAAGAATCCTTTTTCAGTATCAAAACGGAAGTTCCGGATACCAAA
>JBNKDZ010000278.1:0-3525 GCA_050288525.1 Cyclobacteriaceae bacterium | reverse complement strand
ATTTTCTTCGGCATCCAGGGCGCTGATACCTACAGTGTAGGAAGTGGCATCGGACAGATTTTCCAACGCATAGGATGTAGATACGGTACTTCCTTTAAAGACATTATCCACGTAGATATGATAGTTTGTTACACCCACATTATCTGTAGAGGCATTCCAGGATACTGCTGCCCCGGATGTTGTAACTGAAGATACAGTAATCCCTCCCGGAACGGTTGGTGGCTGTACATCCCGGAATCCTCCGGTATTGATATTCACCCTGTAATCTTCCACTTCACCATAGCTAAATGTTTCGCACGGGCCCGGTTTACCATTGTATTTCATACTTACCCGCAGTCTTGTGGTACCTGAAGCAGCTTCTGCAGGTATCGTAAAAGCTCCTGATACCAATGTACTTGTCGTTGCTGATCTTGACCATATCTTCTCCCCTGCATCTTCAAAATCACCATCCTGGTTGTAGTCGATCCAGGCGGCATAGGCTTCGGCATAGGCACGGCCGGTCCATACGGGTGTTACTGCAATGGAATATTCTGATCCGGCTTCCAGATCTGTTGAGATGCTGTTGAAATCTGTATACCCTGTTCCGCCATTCGATGAATTATCGATGGTACCAACACGTACCCTGCCAATGTATTCATAGCGTACATCCTTGCCTTTGGAGGCACAATACTGATTTTCAAATGCAGGCGTAGTAAAGGTATGTGAAGTACTGTATGATGATGTCGACACCGGACATACACTCCTGACCTGGGCTTCATAGGATGTCACAGGCGACAGCCCTGAAAGGATAAGCTGTGTATGACTGGAAGCAGCAGTACTCCATGTAGCTGTTCCGGTTTTTCTGTACCTGACATCATACGTTGTTCCCGATACCTCATTCCAGCTCAGATATGCTAAGTTGTACAGAACGTCTGTTGTTGTTAATCCGTTTGGTACCGAAGCATTACATGAAACAGTACCTCCGATGGTAAAGTTTGTATTGGAGATATCGTAGAATATGTTATCCGCAGCTTCTACCATTACCCGGCAATTGGCTGAATTATAATTAGGTACGGTGATACTTGCACTTCCGTCATTCGGAGTTGAAGATATCAATGTGACCGGATAGGTAAATCCACCATCCAAAGACAAGCGTATGTTAACGGTACTGCAATTTACAGGAGCAGCATTTGTGCCTGCGATATCCCAGTTTACAGTCTGCGTGCTCCCGGGGTTCCAGGTAACATTGGTATTTGGATATGTTACAACAAACGGTCCGGCATACCCGTCAACGGTTACTTTCATCAGGTCGTCGGAGGTTTGTCCACCGCCTGCATGGTTATCGCGTACTGTTAGTGAAAACTCCATGGTCCGTGCTACGGAGGGGATCACTTCCCAGGTAGTTGCCAGATTGCCTGCCACCACATGTTCTATTTTCGGAAAATAGCGTTTCGGAGAATCTGTCCCCTTAAACGATCGGAACATTGGTCCTTCAGTCCAGGTTGGCTGCGGGGGACCACCTTCCGGTGCTCTTTCAGGATCATTCTGTTCCCAGGTATAGGTCAGCACATCGCCGTCTGCATCCTGCGCTATACCAGTCAATACGAATGGAGTGGATTTCGGAATGGTATAGTCTACACCGGCATACACGATCGGAGGATTATTGGTAAGAGGTATAATCTGGCCACAATCGGAACTATTGCCAAACTGGATGTTATCCGAGATATCACGGATGTTGACATAGGCAAAATAGTCATCGCTGTTGCTTTGAATATTGGAGCTGCAGATCCCGGCATATCCCATAATAGTGCTGCCGCTGGCAGGTTCTACTTCAGTACTGCCACTTCCACTGCGTGCGCAGGTGTTCATGATATGATAACCACCAAACTGATGTCCCATCTCATGTGCCACATAATCGATATCGAAAGCATCACCTGTCGGATTCGATCTTCCGGTATATCCCATACCTTTGCTTCCGGTTATACCTACGCAGGCAATACATCCGGCATTTCCGCCTCCTGTGGTATTAAAATTATGTCCGATGTCATAGTTGGCATCCCCGATGATATTATCGTTAACATTCTGGGTGGTATTGTTATACTCGGTTGTCCAGGGGTCATCACTGGTGGAACCGTAGAACAGCAACAGGTCGTTGTTGGGGACCAGTTCAAGTGTAACCGCCAGATCTTGCTCATATATACCGTTAACTCTTGTAAGGGTAATATTCATCTGCGCCAGGATATTGGCTTTTTTCTGAGCGTCTGTTCCGCTGCCGGCAAAAAGATTCCCGTATTCAGCAGTACATGAGAGTGCCAGCCGGTATTTTCTCAATTTCTTGTCGTTCGTTCTGGCATCTGAGGTCCGGTGATCTTCAAGATGATCTTCCACCTCTTCCGACAATGTCTGACAATCGAAATCGCGTCCGGCTTCAGACAGGTCTTTACGGGCGTAGACCATATAATTTTCCCGGTCTTCGGTATACGGGTCAATAAAACAGGTGCTCTTTTGCGTTGACCGGATCATGGCATGAAGCCCTTTCTGGTCGGATATACTAAAGCGGATTGTCAGTCCGGGATCGTCTACTCCCTGACCGGCATAAGATCGTATACCGGGATATTTGGCCGCCAGATCCGGATGCATCACCGAAGCTTCCATCACCCTGAACTTTTTCAAATTGCCTTCTGCATCCGGGAATTCAATAATTTCATCCGTACGACCATACGTGAGATCACGATCCGGACACGTATCCAGCAATCCGTTGATCGCTGATACATTTAATTCAAATACTTTAAAATTTTCTGGTTGGTTTTTAATTGAAAGTCTGGCTGAACGCAGGTTCGCTCCAGCTTCTTTCCAATATGAGGTTTCTTGTGCAAACCCAAAACCCATTACAAACAACATCACCGTTGCACAAAATAATCGTTTCATAGAACTTTACTTTTGAGGTTAATAAATTAAGTCATCTATAGCTGGCAGGAGGTTCTTTTAGGTTAACACAAATATACATACCCCCGAAACCGACAAACAATATGCATTACCTGCGCGATATGTGAAAAGTACTAAAATCAATCAAAGTCATGAATTGCCGTAAGGCGATTATATTATTCCAACAAAAAATGTGTTTTTTTAATTGTTTTTTAAAAATTAATTTTTCTGGTAACACAATTAAGAATACCGCTATTTGCACTGAACCAGAATATAAAACTGCTTTTTATGGGATTAAAAGCAATAAATGTGAAAATTTTTAGCAATATTATTCTTATTAATGTAATATAAATAACAATATCTCAACAACAGGTTAAACTTTAAAAGATCAAACTTCTTATCCTATAAAATAAAAACAGGGTCATTTTTCACAAAAGTAAATTTCGTCTTTTAATACTATTTTGAATAAATAAAAATAATGTATGTCAAATTCAGGAAAAGTATAGTTATGTAATAATATCAGCATACCATTGGCAAAAAAAACAGGTGGACAACCCGTAATTATCCGCCTGTTGTGCTCAGGAGCTTTTCCTCCTCCCATATTCTATGTAAGGATACTTA
>JBNKDZ010000277.1:0-11370 GCA_050288525.1 Cyclobacteriaceae bacterium | reverse complement strand
CTTTTACATCTGGATAATTTCCCATTTCAAACATGATTTTCATCATAGTATGCTGTACAGCAAACAGCTATATTCCCATTTTGAAACAATTATTCATTTTATAAATATAACAGCTATGCACGAAAAGAGTATTGAACTACTTAATAAAGCCGTTGCAGATGAATTGAGTGCTGTACATCAATATATGTATTTTCACTTTCACTGCGACGATCAGGGATATGATTTACTGGCAGGATTATTCCAGAAAACAGCTATTCAGGAAATGATCCATGTCGAAAAGCTTGCCGAAAGAATCCTGTTCCTGAAAGGGGAAGTGGAAATGACTCCCGCAGAACCCGTTCAAAAAATACATGATGTTAAGGAAATGCTGAAACTTGCAAGTAAAATGGAACAGAACAGCGCTCATGATTATAATGTATGGGCAAATGAATGTTCAGCCAATGCAGATGCTATTTCCAAACAGTTATTTGAACAACTCGTCGCCGAAGAAGAAGTTCATTTTGATCAGTATGACACTGAAATGGAGAACATTCAGAAGTTTGGAGAAAGCTATCTGGCCTTGCAATCTATTGAAAGGAGTAAAAGTATTTCTGCAAAAGGAGGCGCTCCTGCTTAAAGATTTGATCTTTTCACAGACTGATGAGTGCATAGGAGAGCGCTCATCAGCTCTATTTATTATTTTTCTTCTTCACCTGCCTTAAATTTCCCGACCAATAAGGCAACAATAACAGCTACATAGAATTGCCCGACAACGCAAATTAACGTGGATAAAGATTTGGCATAAGGAGCAGTAGGCAGCACATCACCATATCCAAGGGTGGAAATCGTCACAATACTGAAATACAAATAATCTGCAAAGGTCGCGCCCCTAGCTAAAACTTGTGGTGGAAAACTAATAGAAGCAGGGTCATTCTGAAAAATTATACTTACTATAATTGCAAAGACAATACTAATAAGGAGATAACCACTGATAGCATGCAGGATCACCCTGACGCTTACATTTTTTGACCGCACAATCATTTCTACATAGCTATAGACAATATATACAAAGAATAAAATGTTAAATAATGCTGAAAGAATATTTAGTCCTTTCAAATTCAGAATGGAGGTAACCCATTCGAGTCCTATTGCCATCATTGCAAGTTTCAACAGTCCACTTCTATGAGTTGAAACAGTCAGAGCTGCCAATAAATAAATAATCGTAAAAAAGAATTTGTATAGAAATTTATGCCATGACGGGCTAAAAACCGGAATAACAAACACAATAAATACCACTAAGCTGATAAAAATCACATCAAAACTTTTCTTTCTTCCCTCCGGAATATGTTCGTTAGAAAAAATTTTCCTGATGAAACTTATGACCATAAACAGATACCAAAAAAAGAGATCTTAATACAGATGATGTTAATCATTCATTTAAATTAAAATCTCCAATCCAAAAATATTATTCTTTTACCGGAGCTACCGGAAATCTCTTCATGATATATGAGACTGCTCTTGGGACATTTTTATCTCTTGTTTTTGGATCTTCATCCAGTGTTTTTGTTCCTATTCCTTCCCAGATTAGTTTTTCATTTGCTTTATCAAAAACATCTACAACCAATGTCCCCACATTATAATCATATTCAGTAATGGTAGTAGTTGTCATACCTGGCCCCCAACTCCATCCCGGACCATAACCATAGAATCTGCCATAATAACCATAATTATTAGTATAGGCTGTTTTTTGGGTTTTCTTTTCAACAACAATAAATAATGTCACTACCAGATCTCCATTATCTTCAACAAATTCCAGTCCTCTTTTCTTAAATTCTGATGCAAAAGCCTTCTCGATCCTTTCTCTGTCTAACTGATTTAAAATTTTGTCGCTTTCTTCTGCCCAGCCAAAATATTCGAATGTTTTATATTGTGAAAAATCCACGGATTTATCCATATCAGAAGTAACTTTCAAGGTGCTACACCCTTGAAAAAGCATAATAATCGCCGGAAGTAATAATAATTTTTTCATTTTATATGAATTTGAGATTTTTGATATTTATTTCTAATTCGCTTTGATTAGAGGCGTTTCTCCATCCAACTCTTAATTTATTATTGTCTCAAAACAGTGATGTAACAATTGTTTTTATCATTGTATAGATTGGTAATTAAAACAATGATCAAGTTGCATCATGTTAATATTCAAAAATGTTTATAGTAATTTTTGAAAAATTAATGCATCAATTTTACTTTTCCGATTACTTTTTAACATTTATTTTTCATGGTGTAACAAAAAATCACCTCGTATCATTCAATGTGTAAAAGGAAAACATTGTGAATAAGTATTAGATCAAAACCACGGGTATTATTCCATAGATAAATGTAATTAACACAATTTACAAGTATAATGAAAGCAATAAACATACATATCTCCCTTTATTCCGACATTATTAATTCTGAAAAAATATTATATTTAAATAATGGAGAACCAAAAAGAATTATAACTCAGAAAATATTAAACATATGAAAAAATCAGTCACAACGTTTAGCATCATTACCCTTTTACTTGTAAATGTTTTTCTCTTCACATGTAAAAAATCTTCTGACAAGTATGAAGAAACTGTAGCACAAGATTCTATTAATTCTCCTGAATATGTTGTAAAACTGGTTATAGAAGACCTGCTGAGCAGGGATGAATTCATGATGTATAACACTCCCGACTGTCAGGCTGTACATTATGCTGAAGCATGTGCCGGCATGGGTGCTGTACGGATGGCAGGGCTTCTTCAAGACACGCTGACATTAAATAAACTAATAAAAAAATACACCCGTGTTATTGATGAAAACATTTACAATTCCAAAAATCACGTCGATGCCAATGTCTATGGAATCCTGCCTCTGGAAATTTTTATGCTGACAGGAGATTCCGTGTTTTTCAATCAGGGAATAGAACTCGCAGATCTCCAGTGGGAAAATCCACTGCCAAACGGGTTAACCAGCCACACCAGATTCTGGATAGATGATATTTATATGATCGGAACCCTTCAGGCACAAGCCTTCCGGGCCACCGGCGACACCATTTACCTGGAAAGAGCTGCCCTGGAAATTGACGCCTATCTTAAAAAGTTGCAGCAACCAAATGGCTTGTTCTTCCACGGAGAAAATGCCCCATTTCACTGGGGACGTGGCAATGGATGGGTTGCTGTTGGACTTGCCGAACTTATTGATGTACTCCCTGAATCAAATGAGCACTATTCATCCATTGAAGATGGGTATGTTAAAATGATGAACACACTACTTGAATACCAAGCAGAAGATGGCATGTGGCGTCAGCTTATTGATCATGAGGAATCATGGAAGGAGACATCGTGTACGGCCATGTTTGGATATGCTATGACCCTTGGCATAAAAAGAGGTATGCTTCCAAAAGACAAATTCGGACCTGCAACAGAAAAAGCATGGAATTCACTGATCAAATACATCAATGAGGATGGTAGGATCACTGAAGTATGTGTAGGTACCGGACAAAGTACGGATGTAAATTATTACCTTGAAAGACCCCGTATCATCGGCGACCTGCATGGACAGGCACCGGTTTTATGGTTTGCTCATAGTATGATGATCAACTGATTGATGAAAAGAATGTACTCAGTTTTGTGATTATATATGCTTTTGGCAAATTCATAATTAAGGATAAAAACATAAATCCAATTATATAAAACCGTACCCTATCCAAATAGAGTTGGTGATATTTATCTGTCAAAGATATCAGAAAAGACATGTATATAGGAAGTGAAAACGGAGCCAATAATCTATAATTGAAGTCATCAAATTGTGTTAACATTTTCAACAATATTATTCCGGCCAAATATGTAGTTCCTGAAAAAAACAATACATATTGGTATGTCATTAAATTGACAGGCGACTTAAGATTTCGTCTTTTATATATTAAAAGTATTATAAAAAATATTTGTAGAAATAGTAAAATCATGAAAAACATAACAGGTTCATTTCCTTTAAAAAAATAATTTTTCATGATAAAAAATTCATTCAAAATTCCCTTCGATATATTTAATACCATATCTATAGGCGGATAATTTTTTATTTCAAATCTATCATAACCAAAATAAAACCCTGAATAAATCTTATTTAGTTTTAAATACGTTAGGGCAAATACAGTTGCCAACAAAAAGCCCATGGATAGGTATATTCCAAACAGTTTCTTTTTTTTATAAAACGACCAAAGTATGTAAATTATAAGAAATACATAAAATAAGAATCCGACATACCTGAATAAGAACAGACAACTTAAACAAAAAAACACTTGAAAAATCAGGCTTATGGAGTTGCAACTTTTAGAAGTCAAGAGATAACATAACCATAACAGAAAGAACAAAAATGGACCTTCTGACCATGTGTATGAATAGACCTGAAGCATACTGTATGACATAAAATATAATGCCGGAAGCCATGCATTTGTACCGCACCAAAAATATAATAACACAAAAATCAACCCCAGAAAAAGTAAATTGACGATTTTTGAGGATATCAACGGAGAATAACCTGTCATTAAACTAATTGCAGAAATACAAACAGGGTAACCGGCCGGCCAAAAACCAAAATAAAATTCCCTTGATTCGTTTTTAAATGGATAATCAATAAGATAGGGAGTCTTTAAACCATTTCCACTCAACATATTCTTTGCTGCATAAAGATAAAAATGCGAATCAGGAGTAGTATATTGGGTTGACTCAACATGTATTCGCAAACTAATTGCAGCAGCTATACAACAATAAATAAAAAACAAGAAAAAAATTCCTTTGGCTTTACTTCCCATATGATTCTGAATTTATGAAAATCTTTTTATATTTTTATTTCAGGAAACCCGAATTAAATGCCGTTAACAGTTCATGTGCTATAACATTGCCTATCTAACCAAAAAGAAACTTCAATATGCCCGCATGCATGGTGCGAGTGATGAGGAAATTAGTGATCTGGAAACAGACCTGAAGTTATTTGATGAGAAATATGCTTCTTATAATACCAGCGGATTTGCTTACCCGAAAATACCGGTTATAACAAACGAACAGCCAAAACGTTTCCAATTGTTAACCTGGGGACTCATTCCTTCCTTTATGAAAGACATCTCCCATCCGTCAGAGTTGCAATGGAACACATTGAATTGTGTAGGAGAAAAGATCTTTGAAACCAAATCTTTTAAAAATGCTGCTTTAAGTAAGCGATGTCTCATTTATGTAGACGGATTCTTTGAACCTCATCATTATAAAGGCAGGTCCTACCCTTTCTATGTCTGTCATAAAAATAATGAGCCCATGATCCTTGGAGGCTTGTGGGAAGATAACCAACACATACAAACGGTCAGTATTGTCACGGTTGAGGCGTCTTTATTGCTGAGAAAAATCCATAACGACAAAAAGCGCATGCCTCTTATCATTCCGAAAGAACTTCGCTTTGAATGGCTAAAACATATTGATAGTTCTTCAGAAAAGGAATCGATAAGAGAAATGATCTGCCCATATGATGATGAGCTACTTACCACCTACAGTGTTCCCCCTATTCGCAACAATAAAAAAGCGGGATGGGTCAGTCCTGGAAATCATCCTGATTCTATACAAAAATATGTATATCCAGAACTTTCCGAAACCTATTATTCAGAATTGATACAAAACAAGTACTAAAGCGTCTCTTCCTGAAATTTTTCCTGATACAGAGCACGTATTCCTTCTTCACTGGCTTCACAGATACCTCTTTCAGTGATCAGACCGGTAATTAGCCTTGCAGGTGTAACATCAAAGCCATAGTTAGCTATTGGATTTTTTCCCGGGATAACGGTAACATCACATACCTTTCCATCAACCATTCCATTCATAATTCGCATTTCATCACCCGTCCTTTGTTCGATAGGAATCTGACCTACCCCATCCGATGTATCCCAGTCGATGGAAGAAGATGGCAAGGCTACATAAAACGGAATATTATTGTCATGTGCAGCCAGAGCCTTCAGATATGTACCTATCTTATTGGCGACATCGCCGGTATAGGTGGTCCTGTCTGTTCCGACAATTACCATATCTACCATGCCGTGTTGCATCAGGTGCCCTCCTGCGTTGTCAGGAATTACGGTATGAGGGACACCATGACCAAGGAGTTCCCATGCTGTCAGTCTCGCTCCCTGGTTTCTCGGACGGGTCTCATCTACCCATACATGTACAGGAATGCCTGAATCATGTGCCTGATACACAGGAGAAGTAGCAGATCCATAATCGACAAATGCCAGCCACCCTGCATTACAATGCGTAAGGATATTGACAGGCTTCCCTCCTTTTTTTTCGCTGATCTTTTTAATGATCTCCATTCCATGGACACCGATCATCCTGCAATTTTCTGCATCTTCATCAGCGATCAGGGTTGCCGTCTCAAGGGCTGTTTTTATCATTTCTTCTCCGGGAGAGCTGTTTTTAAAGACTTCAAGTTGCCGGTCTATTGCCCATTTCAGGTTAACGGCTGTCGGCCTGGTAGCAATTAATTTTTTGGCAGAACTTTCAATCACGTCCAAGCCTTTTTCGGCAGACTCAATAGCAGCCAGATACATGCCATATCCTGCTGTTGCTCCTATCAGACCAGCCCCGCGCACATACATGTCTTTTATTGCCTTTGCCACATCATCCACACTTTTCAGATCTATTATTTCAAATTCAAAAGGTATTTTGATTTGATCAATGATCTGAACTATTTTACTGTTTTCGGGATGGATCCATATAGTGCGATAATGCTTTCCGTTAATATTCATGTGATATGTTTATGTAGTGTGATAGACGTATTCAATTGTCTGTTGTGAACTTTATTCGTTTCTGCTGTTCTGCATCATCATTCCAGATTTTAGCTGCCCACGTTTCAAGTTTTCCTTTCTTATCTTTTTTGTATAATTGTTCCAAAAAGCTGTTCTTTTCAAATCCCCGAACAGATGTATATCCGTTAACAACAGCTTTTAATCCCTGAATCTGAGCTTCAAACCGATCATGATCCTCATTTGTAAGCAAATAGCAGGCAATGCCAGCCATATAATTCATGATGAGATCCTGCTGATATTCAAACTTCTTGTCCCTCAACAGATCACCGATAAGTTCTATTCGTACTTCAAGCTGGAAATCAGGACAACCATAGATCCAGTTATATACAAACGTATTTATTTCCTTTCGCCTGGCCTTGTTAAGCAATACAGGTTGTTCAATAAGCCATTTCGAAGCTTCTATAACCTGGGGGATATACTTCTTATAGTCAGTCTTATCGTTATATTCCACCTTTGGCACTTCTAGCATCTGTCCGGATACCATAAACGGAAACATAATCAGGACTAGAAAAACGTGGAATTTCATCATCTAAGACTAAAATAAATTATAATACTAAAATCTGCACCAAATATAAATGATGCTATTTACCGGCCATTTTTGCCCAGGTATCTCTCAATGTTACTGTGAGATTAAACACCGGCTTACCCGGTGAGGTGTCTTTGTCAACACAAAAATACCCTTTACGTTCAAACTGCAGATGTGTTAACGGCTCAATGTCTGATAATCCCGGTTCAACGTAACAATGATCCAGGACCTTCAGAGAATCCGGATTAAGAAAATCCTTATAATCCTTATCCTTGTGACCATCCGGATCTTCATCCACAAACAAGCGGTCATACATTCTTACCTCGGCCTTCACTGCATGCGAAACAGACAACCAGTGTATTGTTCCTTTCACTTTTATCCCGCTGGTATCGGCCCCGCTTTTTGATTCAGGAATATATTCACATAATAGTTCCTTTATTTCTCCTGTAACCTCATCCTTCACGTAATCGACACATTTAATGATGTACGCATACCGAAGCCGTACCATACGATCCGGCCCGAGCCTGAAAAATTTCTTTGGAGGATCTTCCATAAAATCATCCCGTTCGATATAGAGTTCACGGCTGAAAGGCAATTTCCTGGTGCCTTTTGATGCATCTTCAGGATTATTTATCGCAATCACCTCTTCTGTTTTATCAGCAGGATAATTTACGATTGTTACCTTAATTGGATCCAGCACTCCCATTACCCTGTCGGCAACTTTATTAAGGTCTTCGCGAATATGATGTTCAAGCAACGCCACATCAATCACATTATCCCTCTTTGCTACACCTATGGTATCAGAAAAATTACGTATTGCTGCTGAAGTATATCCTCTTCGTCGTAATCCACTAATAGTAGGCATTCTTGGATCATCCCAGCCATTGACGAGTTTTTTCTCTACCAACTCCAGCAATTTCCTTTTGCTCATCACTGTGTAGCTGAGGTTTAACCTGGCAAATTCATGTTGTCTGGGCCGATAGTTATCTCCTTCTTCAATGATCTGATCGAGAAACCAATCATAAAGCGGCTTGTGTACTTCAAATTCGAGTGTACAGATTGAATGGGTTATACCTTCAATAAAATCTGATTGCCCGTGCGCAAAATCATACATCGGATAGATACACCATTTATTGCCTGTACGGTGATGTGATGCTTTTTTTATACGGTACATTGCAGGATCACGAAGATGCATGTTTGGTGAGGCCATATTTATTTTTGCCCGTAACACCTTCGATCCATCTTCGAATTCTCCGTTTTTCATTCGTTCAAACAGATCAAGGTTTTCTTCAACAGACCTGTTTCGATAAGGGCTCTCTTCACCTGGTCGTGTAGGAGTACCCCTGGATGCGGATATTTCTTCTGCAGACTGATCGTCGACATATGCTTTTCCGTCCTTAATCAATTTGACCGCCCACTGATACAGTTGATCAAAATAGTCGGAAGCAAAAAATTCACCATTCCAGTCAAACCCAAGCCATTTCACATCCTCCTTAATGGACTGTACGTATTCATCTTCTTCTGTAACAGGATTTGTATCATCAAAACGAAGATTACATGCACCTTTATACTTCTTCGCCAATCCGAAATTCAGACATATCGACTTAGCATGGCCGATATGGAGATAACCGTTAGGCTCCGGAGGAAACCTTGTGATAATTTTTGAATACCGGCCTTCTTTCAGGCCTTCTTCGACTATGTTTTCTATGAAATTCAGTGAAGATCTTTTTCCTGCATTCTCTTCCAAATTACTACTTTCTGCACCCATATTGCGGTATAAATAAGATAATGTATAAAAAGGTAAATTTACCCTATCGATAATTCTTTTCGCAAAGAAAATAAAGATAATTTAATAAATTAATTTCAGAGTTTTATTTTTACCCTGTCTGAAAGAAAAATATGAATATTTCACAATATTTACGTTAAACGATGGCCATAGAACTAAAAACCACCTTTATTAAATTTGAAACAAAAGGGCGAAACCAGATCCTTGATATTACCCAAAAAGTTGAAGATGTAATCCGCGCCTCCGGATTTGTTGAAGGTAATGTCACCTTGTTTGGTGTCGGTTCCACAACCGGGCTAAGTACCATTGAGTTCGAACCCGGACTGGTGCAGGGAGACATCCCCGATCTATTCGAAAAGCTCGCACCATACAATGCAAACTACGAACATCACAATACCTGGGGATGTGATAATGGCGCCTCTCACGTTCGCTCAACACTAATGGGTAGTTCGTTGGTTGTACCATTTATCGACCAGAAACTGACTCTTGGCACCTGGCAACAGATCATTTTTATTGACTTTGACACCCGGCCAAGATCGCGGAAAGTGGTGGTGCAGTTGACTGGTGTTAAACAATAATTATTGCTTTGTTGAATCCGGAAGTAGTTTTATGGTTTCAATGTCGTAGACAAAGTATTTCGTATCACCGTTCCAGCTGAATTGTACGATTTTTTCGTTGTAATACAATTTCACTCTTTTTCCATCGAGAACAGCCTTTTCCAACCTGGCAACCACACTGTCTGCAGATTTTTTTACGGTAAAATCCCAGGTCCTTTGTCCGGTGGCATCCTGGTTTTCCTTTTGGCCATCGATGTTTAACGTACCCTCATAGGTTTTAAAAATATATCCCTTTTTATCAAGTTTTAACGGAACACCAGCGATAAATCCGGTGCTGTAATTGAAAAAATTGAGGTATAACATAATCAGTATCAGCAAGGTAAAAGCACTGATGCCGGTCCATTTAAGTATCTTTTTAAATTTCAGCATGACAAAATATTTGCACTAATTTAAAAAAAAACGGATTTATTATCAGATTTTTAGTAGATAAGGAAGTAACAACACAATATATCCGAAGAAAATCTGATCTAAATCCGTTTTTAACAGCATAATGTCAAGCAATAACAACAAAAATTACTTATTAAGCATTCGACAAGTTGCTTTCGTGGAACAAAATTGTGATATAATCAGATAAAAGTAAATAGCCATTTATTACCATTTTTGAACAAATCCCCAAAAATATTATTCTTTCACATTGGGCCTTATCCATAAATGGCTATACCAAAACCATTGTCCCATGTCATTACCAGGAATTGTTATGGTATATAAAGTTCTGCGAGCTTTCAGTGGTTTTTCTGCCTTTAACTCAATTCTGAGAGATGTTTCACCTTCTTTAACTGATTTAATGCAATTCTCACGCTGGATAAAACACTGAAGCTGTGAAACATTAAAATTGTCCTTCTTAATTAAAAGTTTAAGTACCGGCGGATTTTCTTCGACGATGAACGAAACAGGCACTTCCTCCAGCGTCCTTAAGGGGTGCATATTTATTTTTTCAATAAACCCCTGCATATTAACAAACGGTCCGGCCATTGGAAATCTTGGAATGGAGAACACATCCTTTCCCGCATATAAAACTCCTGAGTTTTGAGCAGCGGCACCAATAAATCCCATTTCTTTTATGGCTTTTTTCATAGAAAGATCAAATTCTCCGTAAGGATACGCAAACAGATCAGGTATTATTCCGAGATGCTTTTTGATTTGTTCCTGACAGATCCCTACATCTTCTTTAAATTTTTCAATCCGTACTTTTTCCGGATAATCAACAAAATACGGGTGACTATGGGAATGATTTCCGATCTCAATGCCCGATTTCATAATGGAGGCCAGCTCATCCCAACTCATGTAATCACCACCTCCCACACTTTCGGAATTTATAAATATTGTTGCACCATATCCATACTCTTTAAGCAGTGGCAAAGCACCCGACATAAAGGATCTATAACCATCATCAATGGTTATGACAGCGACTTTATTTTTATACTGAATAGCAGGATCCTGAACATAATCTATTGCCTGCCCCAGCGTCATCACAGTAAATTCATTCTTTTTAAGGTAATTCAGATGAGACCTGAAACTTTCTATACTGATATTAGTCGAAGGATACCGCTGGTCGCCAAAGCGATGGTATACCATTATCACAACTTCCTTTTTT
>JBNKDZ010000276.1:0-15037 GCA_050288525.1 Cyclobacteriaceae bacterium | reverse complement strand
ATGAGGTTCCTTTTTCTTCATATACGTAAAAAAATGTGTAACCTCAAAAACAGCTCTTCTGAAAAACGCATTAAATATACTTCCATCACGTAATAACGACCTGTAACCCGTCCAAACCCGTGCCTCATTCGTTTTTACTCTTTTTATCATTCCGAATTTCATCAGATCAAAAGCCAACCTTCCATCATTTCCTCTTATGCTATTATCGATAAACTTCACCTTTAATCCCAGTTCACGAACATATCCCATACTCAACCCCATAACATTTAAATAGGGACGGTTAATCGCCCGGATCCTGAATGCTATCACCCGTAACATCTCATAAATTCTCATGGTCATACGCATTGACAGCGTCCGTGTCATAAAGGAAAACGGTCCATATACACAAACAACGCCCTCTTTTTTTAATGCGCCAACCATTATATCAATCCATTTCTCCGGATAAAAACAATCCGCATCGGCAAGTAATACGTATTTCCCTCTCGCATTTTCCTGACCCGTCTGACGTGCCGGGCCACAACCTTGCTTGGATTCAAACAGCGTCCGTACATGAAGTTTTTCTAATACTTCCTGTGTATTATCACTTGAATTATTGTTTACGACAAGTATTTCAAACGGTACTGATGTGACGTTCCTGCTAAGAGTTGCAATACACCGGATTATGTTCGTTTCTTCATTGTATGCAGTTATAATCACAGATACTTCAGGACTATCATCAGAAAAATCATCCAGCTTTCTGTTAATATCCATAATAAATGATTCAGGGATATCTTCAGGACGTTTAGCATCCAAATACACATTTTTCAACCACTCAGGATCTTTGAACAAATTCATCGGTGTATGCACTTAATGACTTGAAATTAGTCATAAAACATGATAAATGATATTTTTTAAATTCAAATAATGTGACTGACAGGGCATTATATGTATGATTATCGACTAAAAGATACCATCTTAAACAATGCAACGATGATATCCTATATTAATAACAATTAATGCAGTATCATTTGTTGCAAAAAATCACCTTTTATCTGAATTTTTAACCTATATAAAAGAGATACACTTTTTTAGAAAGATAATTATTCATGTGCTTTATACATCGAATTTATCTATAAATTTTTCCCCAAACGCTTCCTAAAAACAATTATTTCCGATACGACAATATCTGATAATTGAAAATCATTCAAATTCATTCAAAAGTTAACTATCAATTTGATTGTCAGGATTTATGAATATGAAAAAAATCAGGAAGGTAGAGGTTACTAAGTACATACATTAGAAATTCATTATATATAAAGGATAAATAGATTTTAATATAAATAATCCAACATGAGATTGTGTTTTATTAACAAATTTAATTATCTTTACATATTAATAAATTAAAATATTAACAAAAATAGTGTATATTAGTAGCCCTTTATTACATATCAAACAACTGGAAGGCTTATAAAAAAACAAGATTTTAACTGACACATTTTTGTTGACAGTGAATTTAAGAAAACCAAATCATTATCTGTAATGAAAAATATTGTACACAAATCATTGGCTTTAATTTCCCTGATATGTATTTTTTGTGGAAATTATCAGGTTGTCGCTTCCTCCTCACCCTGCGGAGATGAAAACCCCCAATTAAATGCAAAATTCAGGATTTTGGGTGACTGGAATCAGGACGGAGTTCCTGACTATCTTGATGTTGATAACGATGAAGTTTCAAAAGATCTGATCGATTATCTGGAGGAAACCATTCCGGAAAATTTGAACATCATCGGATCTGAATATTTCTCGGATGATGTTCAGCTCAATACAGAATTATTGAAACCAAGCAAGGTATATCTGACCTATGTTCATGAAGGTGCCACCTATACCAATACACTTGGATTCTACACCTATGATATTAATAATCCACCAGCAACTGTGGATGATATTGACAGCCTTGTGATCATATTTCCGAATGTAACACAACCGGATGTTGTTCAGCCCGGTAATAAAGTGTTTTTGGGTGAATTCCCGGCCTATACAGGTATCGGTTATTTTCTTATTCAGAATGGATGGGTCGGAGATTCTGTATGTCTTGGTTCTAAAAAATTGATTTTTACCGATAGTCGGTTTAATACCTATGAAGGAAGCACTGAAGGGCAGCAGCAAAGCATTTTATTAAACTATGAAGCTGAAGAAAAATTCCTTCTGGCTTTTGAAGATGTTACCGAATCATATGGTGACAAAGACTTCAATGATGCTGTATTCTACATTTCGACAGATCCTGGATCAGTAGATACTACAGATATTCCCAAATTGCCTGCCGCCAAAATCAGCGGAGACACAATTTTGTGTAATGAATCAGATTTAGCTACTATTAAAGTAAAATTGTACGGATACGCTCCGTGGAAACTGGTTTACAATAATGGAATTGAAGATGTTACTGTAGAAAATATTATGGAAGATGATTATATCATTGAAACAGACATTAAGAATACCTTTAAACTGGTATCTGTTCAGGACCTGAACGGATGGGGTGTTATTCGTGGAACAGCAACGGTTCAGGTACTCAATCCAACTGCTGTAATGTCGGGCGAAAGCACAATTTGTGCAGGAAAAGGTTCTGCTGAAGTAAACATCGACCTGACCGGTACAGGTCCCTGGGATGTTGTATATCAGGTAGGAGAAGATCAATTCTCTGTAACTACGGATCAGAGTTTGTTAAAACTGGATATCACATCTCCAGGAGACATTTCACTTATTTCTGTTAACGATGAGTATTGCCCCGGCAGTGTTTCCGGAAATATTACCCATAAAGAAGTTGGAATTGACCTGGCCCTGGAGAGTGACGAAAAAGTATGTTTCGGTGATGATATCAATCTCGAATTATCAGGAGAACTCCTGGATGCGGAAGTCAAATGGTCTTCAACAGGTTCAGGGACCTTTGCGGAAGGTGCTGAAGCCAACCAGATGATTTATCAACCGGCAGAAGGAGAGTCAGGCATCATTACGATAGGCATTGCTGCATCCAACGCATGTGGCTCTGCAACCATACAAAAAGAAGTAAAAATTATAGAAGATCTGGATGCAACCTTTACAGTATCCGCTAAAAATAAGCTGAATGATACCCCTATCTCGTTTATTCCTCAAATAAAAGATTACGATAGTTATAAATGGTATTTCGGGGATGTTTCTGAAAGCGATGAAACTGAAGCTACCTATGCCTTTGAAGAAGGCGGTATTTACAGCACTGAATTGATCGTCTCAAAAGAAGGTTGCGAAAAATCATATCTACTGGATGTAGAAATTTATACAAAAGATAAAATATTCATACCGAATGCATTCAATCCTTCGGCCATTAATCCTGAAAACAGAGTCGTAAAAGTTTATGGCAAAAATGTATCTGACGATGGTTTCTCTTTCAGGATATTTAACAGATGGGGCCATGTTGTTTATCAGACATTTGACTGGAAACAGGCTAATTCTGAAGGATGGGACGGAATCAGAATGCTGAATGATGAAGAATTGTCAACCAACACGTTTACGTACCTTTGTAAAGGAAAATTCCAGGACAGCAACGAATATTTCGAAATTGCAGGTACCGTAACCTTGATAAAATAACCCATATTTATGAATTACTCCAGTAGCGGGTTAAAAATACTAGTATCTTGTGCGCTGATCCTTATATCTCTTAAGATCAGTGCACAAGATCCGGTATTTTCTCAGTTTTATAACTCCGCAGTTTACCTGAATCCGGCATTGGTAGGTGAAGAAGAAAATGTTTTTTTCAATTTCGCACACCGATCCCAATGGAGAAACTTACAGTTTCCCTATTCAACCGAACAAGTATCGTTGATCGTGCCGTATTTTAAAGATAAGCACAACCGCCCTGAAGGACACCTTGGAGGCCTTGGCTTCTCATTCTACAACGACAGAGCCGGTGAATCAAACAACCTGAAATCGTATGGTGGCAATGTGAACTTTGCGTATAACCTTCATTTCTCCGGTAAAACAACAAACAGACTGACATTTGCCATGCAGGCAGGATTCATCTCCAAACGAACCGATAAAGACAAACTTGAATGGGGCGAGCAGTATAATCCATTTATTGGATTCGACAATACGATAGTACCTGCCGACCTCGATCAGATACAGGACCGGACATTCCTTGACATTGGTGCAGGCGCTTTCTGGAGATACTATGCCAGCAATGAAAACGCCCTAATAAAAAGCATCTATGCAGGCTATGTCTCAAACCACCTCAATCATCCCGATGAATCAATTCTGGAGGGGGAAGAAAACAGATTGCCTGTACTGCATAAACTCCATGGTGGTGTGATCGTTTCATTAAGCGAAAAAACAGCCATTTCAGGTAATGTGCTCTCCCAATTCCAGGATATGGAAAACGAAACAAATTTCGGTGCATTTCTATCCTACTTGCTCCCAGTAAATACATCAGGACAGCTTAGTGGTTTGCTTACCAGAGTCGGAACCTGGTACAGGTTCGACGATTCTTTTATAGCATCCATAGAATTTCAAACAAATCACCTGCAATTCGGATTCAGCTATGACTGGAATTCAACTTCTCTAAGGTACAACCACAGAGGAACCGGATCATATGAGTTCTCTATGGGCTACAGATTCTACAAACCTGCAGCTCCGAAAATTAGATATTAAACAATCTACAAAATTGACTAATGAGAAAAGAATTACATTTCTTACTTATAATATTCCTTATTATAAGCACATTAAGTGTTTCTCGTTCTTTCGGACAACGTGTTGAATGGGCAAGTGAAATAATTGAGTTTTCATCTGAATTCGGAATACGACAATATTCTGTTAATCAGGCATTGGGAAAACCAAATGTCCTTCCCAACCTGGGAGCCAGTCCGAATGCGTGGTCTCCAAAAAGAAAAGGAAGGAAGGAATTTATAAAAGTTGGTTTTGAACAACACTTTAAAATTCAGCAAATCGCTGTTGCTGAAACCTATAACCCGGGTGGCATCTCAGCCATATATGCATATGATAAAAACAACAAAGAATATCTCCTAAACACCTTTACTCCAAGGTCTATACCTATTGAAGGCCGTTTGCTTCGATTCTTTTTTGATGAAACAGCCTACGAGGTTTACGCTATTAAAATTGAATTTGACGCCTCCCCGCTTCATGGGCTGATCGGTGTGGATGCTATCGGAATATCTGACTCAAAAGATCCTATTACTGTTGAAATAAACCTTACAGAAGAGGTCACAAATGACTTCCTTCCTGTGGCACTGGGACCGAATATCAATTCGGGCTTTAACGAACTAAGGCCTTTGATCACCTCTGATGCCTCGACCTTGTTCTTCAGCCGCCAGAATCATCCCGGAAATGTCGGGGGAATAAATGATGATGATGATATCTGGTTTACTAAACGTGATAGCATAAATGGCGAATGGAAAGATCCTGTTAACATCGGAAGACCTCTGAATAACGACGGTCCGAACTTCATCAGCTCAATATCGTCTGACGGTAGCGCGATGTTGTTACTTTTAGGCAATGCCTATTATACAAAAAACAAAATGACCCAGGGTGTGTCAATGTCTGTAAAACAGCCCGACGGCTCATGGTCAAAACCAAAAAATCTAGACATCGTTGATGATTACAACAAATCTGAAAAGGCGAATTATTTCCTTTCCGATGATATGGAAACGATCATCATGTCAGTTGAAAGAAAAGACACACATGGAGACAGGGACTTGTACGTCACCTTTTTACAGGACAACGGAAAATGGAGCCAGCCAAAAAACCTTGGGAATGTCGTAAACTCTGCTGACGAAGAAGGAGCTCCCTTCCTTGCAGCTGACGGAAAAACGCTTTTCTTCTCTTCCAAAGGATTTAGTGGTTTCGGAGGTTACGACATTTATCTCACCCGAAGACTGGATGACACCTGGGAAAACTGGTCCGAACCCGAAAACTTAGGCGCCAGTTTCAACTCTGGTGAAGATGATATTTTCTTTAATTTCACTGAAAATGATGAATATGCCTATTTTAGCAGGGGTACACAGGAAAACACGGACATTTATAAAGTCAAACTTCCCTATTATCAAAAGCCGGATATCGGTCCTCCTGTAGATATTAAACCAACCATTCTCGTTTCTATCAAGGGCCGTGTATTTGATTCCAATACCCTTAAACCACTGGATGCCTCAATAGAATTTATCAAGGTTGTCGAACAACCCAGCATCGAACTTGTAGATGCCGATACATCAGGTTTTCGAACTACCTTATCGGAAGGTTTTAAATACCAGATCATTGCAAAATCTGCCGGCCACTACAATACAGCCGACTCACTGGATTTGAGCTTTATTACCCAAAGTACGGAAATAGAGAAGAACCTGTATCTCGATCCGATCATTCAGAATCAGGCTATCGTCCTGAACAATGTCTATTTCGATTTTGACAGTGACGTCATTCGCCCGGAATCGTTCCCTGAATTAGACAGGATCTCTGAAATGATGCTTGACAATCCTGTATTAACTATGAAAATTGACGGACATACCTGTTCGATGGGATCTGATGCTTACAATTTAAATCTATCGTCAAAACGTGCCCGGTCTATCGTAATGTACCTGATCAAAACAGGCGTTGATGGCGACAGATTGGAGTCTGAAGGATTTGGAGAATCCCGTCCGATCGCTCCTAACGATACAGAAGAAGGACGTGAGATCAACCGGAGGGTAGAATTTAAAATTTCGAAAGAAGGAAATGTTTCCTCCAGTAATGAGTTATAAATCCTGAAAGATGATATCCTGATTCTTTCTTTTTCTGATATCATACTGATACGTATTGGTTTTTATTAACGTAATAATTGTCGATCACTTTTCAGCTTTCCAGCAAAATATTCATATTTGCATAAAATTTTAAAAAACGACTTTAATAGGTTTAACAGGCAAAATGTATCAGAAAAAAAGAAGATTATCTGTTGAGGAATATACAGAGGGTGTGTTAAAAGGTGACCGGATCATTCTTAGTAAAGCGATCACCCTGGTAGAAAGTACCCTTGAACATGATCATCTTCTGGCCGAGAAAGTCATTGAAAACATACTACCTAAAACAGGTAATTCAATACGAATTGGTATTACCGGAGTCCCCGGTGTCGGCAAAAGTACTTTTATCGAATCATTTGGAAAACTGGTGACATCCATGAACAAAAAGCTGGCCGTACTGGCCATTGACCCCAGCAGCCAACGTTCCAAAGGAAGTATCCTGGGGGATAAAACCCGGATGAACAACCTGTCAACAGATCCCCTGGCCTACATCCGACCTTCTGCCTCCGGATCATCTCTTGGAGGCGTCAGCACCAAAACACGTGAAACCATGCTTCTGTGCGAAGCAGCCGGTTTTGAAGTGATATTTATTGAAACAGTTGGGGTAGGACAGTCCGAGACTACCGTAAAAGGCATGGTGGACTTTTTTCTTCTGCTGATGCTTGCCGGAGCCGGAGATGAACTTCAGGGCATTAAGAAAGGTATTATGGAAATGGCAGATGCTATTGCCATCACAAAGGCTGACGGAGATAACAAAACTCCCTGTGAACGGGCTGCCCGTGAATATAAAAATGCCTTGCATCTGTTCCCTCCCTCCGGAAATAACTGGTATCCTCCGGTACTCACCTGTTCTTCCCTGAAAAGCGAAGGATTAAATGCCATTTGGGATGAAATAGAAAAATATGAAAACCAGATGAAAACAAATGGCTTTTTCCACTCCAACCGCCAGTTCCAGAACGTTCAATGGATGCACGACATTATTGTGTATACGCTGAAAAACAATTTCTATTCCAATAAAACCATATCGGAAAATATTCAAGATTATGAGCAAAAGGTAAAATCCAAAAATCTACCGGCTATTTCTGCCGCCAGAATGCTCCTGAATACCTACAAACACTGACGATTCTTTGTCCGAAATATGACAACTCCAATCAGGTCATAAAAAGAATTACAGATTTTCTGCCAATATGTCATAATCACCCCATTTATACACGCTTGGCATAAGCATTGATGGAATATTGAAAAAACGAAACGAATAAACAAATAAAAATATTATGGGAAAAATTATCGGAATCGATTTAGGCACAACCAACTCATGTGTTGCCGTAATGGAAGGTAATGAGCCTGTAGTTATTCCAAACAGTGAAGGAAGAAGAACTACACCTTCAATTGTTGCTTTTCTTGATAACGGAAACGGAGAGCGCAAAGTTGGTGATCCGGCTAAACGACAGGCGATTACAAATCCTCAGAACACCATAAGTTCAATCAAGCGATTTATGGGCAAAAAACACAGTGAGGTTAGTGAAGAAAGAAAAAATGTCTCCTATAAAATCGAACAGGGAAATAACGACACTGTCCGTATACGTATCGGTGACAGATTATATACACCTCAGGAACTTTCAGCAATGGTTCTTCAAAAGATGAAATCAACTGCTGAAGATTATCTGGGAACAACCGTTACCGAAGCAGTCATTACGGTACCGGCTTACTTTAATGATGCCGAAAGACAGGCTACTAAAGAAGCCGGACAAATTGCCGGACTGGAAGTAAAAAGGATCATTAACGAGCCTACTGCTGCCTCACTTGCATATGGTATGGACAAGAAAAACAAAGATATGACCATCGCGGTATTCGACCTTGGTGGTGGTACATTCGATATTTCTATCCTTGAACTTGGTGATGGCGTTTTTGAAGTAAAATCAACAAACGGTGATGTCCACCTGGGTGGTGACGACTTCGACTCAAAGATTATAAACTGGCTGGCAGAAGAGTTTATGAAGGATGAAAACCTCGACCTGAGAAAGGATCCGATGGCCCTTCAACGTCTGAAAGAAGCTGCTGAAAAAGCAAAAATCGAACTTTCAAGCTCCGCCAGCACTGAAATTAATCTTCCGTACATTATGCCTGTTGATGGCATTGCCAAACACCTTGTACGAACCCTGACAAGAGCCAAATTTGAGCAATTAACCGATGATCTGGTAAAAAGGACCCTCGAACCTTGCCGGTTGGCCCTTCAGGATGCAGGATTAACAGCTTCGGATATTAACGAAGTAATTCTGGTAGGTGGATCAACAAGAATCCCGATCATTCAGGAAGAAGTTGAGAAATTCTTTGGTAAAAAACCTTCGAAAGGGGTTAACCCTGACGAAGTTGTAGCTGTTGGCGCTGCTATCCAGGGTGGTGTGCTTACCGGTGAAGTAAAAGATGTGTTATTACTTGACGTAACACCATTGTCATTAGGAATTGAAACCCTGGGTGGTGTATTCACAAAGCTGATTGAGTCGAACACAACGATTCCTACTAAAAAATCAGAAACGTTCTCAACCGCTGCAGATCAGCAACCATCTGTTGAGATCCACGTGCTTCAGGGTGAACGTCCAATGGCAAAAGACAACCGTACCATCGGAAGGTTCCACCTCGATGGAATACCACCAGCCCCAAGGGGTGTGCCTCAGATTGAAGTGACATTCGATATAGACGCTAATGGTATTCTTCATGTATCTGCCAAAGATAAAGGAACCGGTAAGGAACAAAAGATCCGGATTGAGGCATCATCCGGACTTACCGATGATGAAATCGAAAAAATGAAGAAAGAAGCTGAAGCCAATGCTGAAGCAGATAAACAGGAAAAAGAGAAAATTGAAAAAGTAAATGCTGCTGATTCAATGATCTTCCAGACTGAAAAACAACTTAAAGAATATGGAGATAAACTCTCTGCCGGAAACAAACAATCCATTGAAGAGGCTCTCCAGAAACTTAAGGATGCACACAAATCACAGGATCTTGCTGCTATAGATGCTGCTCTGGAAGGCATGAATAAAGCATGGGAAGGTGCTGCTCAGGAAATGTATGCTGCATCAGGTGGCGCTCAGCCAGGAGGCCCGGAACCAGGAGCCGCCGGAGCTCAGCCGAATGCGGATCAGGAAGCAGGCAATGCTGATTCAAATGTGTCAGACGTCGAATATGAAGAAGTAGACGATAAAGACAAAAAACAATAACTCGAGAATAGTTGTTAGTACAGATATTAAAGGGAGGCTGTCAGATTTTGACAGCCTCTTTTTTGTCCGGAATATTCCAGGATCTGTTATAGTAAAATCTTAACTAATCTAATGCGCTTCCAGCCAGGTAAAACCAAAACCAATGCCAACTTCCAGCGGAACATTCAGCTTCATGGCATTCTTCATGAATTTCTCAACATGCTGCCGTACGTTTTCCTGTTCGCTTTTATGAACATCAAAAACAAGTTCGTCATGCACCTGTAAAATCATTTTAGATTTCAACTTTTCAACTTTCAGCCATTTATGAATGTTGATCATCGCAACCTTGATCATATCTGCAGCACTGCCCTGAATGGGTGCATTCACAGCATTACGTTCGGCAAATCCCCGCATAGTGCCATTTCTGGAATTGATATCCGGTAGGTATCGCCTGCGTCCGAGTATGGTCTCTGCATACAACCGTTCCCGTGCTAAAGCAATAAGTTCATCCATATACTCTCCTATCATCGGAAATTCTCTGTGATAGGAATTGATGATCTCCTGGGCCTCTTTTCTGGAAATATTCAGATTTTTTGCCAGTCCAAAGGCTGTCTGTCCATAACTGATCCCAAAATTTACTGACTTGGCTTTTGATCGTTGCTCTGAAGTGACCTCTTTTATGTCGACATTGAAAACTTTGGCGGCCGTTGCCGCATGGATGTCTTTTCCTTCCTTAAACGCCTTTATCATCCCTTCATCCTCTGATAATGAAGCCAGGATCCGCAATTCGATTTGAGAATAATCCGCTGACATCAATATATAATCCTCGTTTCGCGGAACAAACGCTTTGCGTATCTCCCTGCCCTTGGCCGTTCGGATCGGAATATTCTGAAGGTTCGGATTGGTACTGCTCAAACGTCCTGTTGCCGCAACAGCCTGATTATAGGAGGTGTGGATCCGGCCATCAAGGGTACTGATCAGAGCCGGCAAGGCATCAACATAGGTGGATTTTAACTTTTGCAGTTCTCTGTAATCCAATATTTTTCCGGCTATCGGGTGATCATTTGCCAACCCGGTAAGGATATCTTCTCCTGTGGCATATTGTTTGGTCTTAGTCTTCTTGGGTTTATCAACAAGCTTGAGCTTTTCAAATAAAACTTCTCCCAACTGCTTTGGTGATCCGATGTTGAACCGTACTCCTGCCAGTTCATAGATCTCCTTTTCATATTTATTGCTTTCTTCCTCCAGTTCAACAGAAAGCTGGTCAAGGATATCCCTGTCAACCCTGACCCCTTCAAATTCCATATCTGCCAATACATGGATAAGTGGTATTTCCACTTCCGAAAAAAGCTTCTCCATTCCCTTTTCACGGATCATGGATTCAAATTTCTTTTTTAACTGCAACGTTATATCTGCATCTTCTCCGGCATATTCGACCACCTTCTTTATGCTGACATTACGCATATTTCCCTGAGCACTCCCCTTTTTACCTATCAATGTCTCAATTGAAACAGGAGAATAATTCAGATAATTCTCCGCCAGCACATCCATATTGTGTCGTGTATCCGGTTCAAGGATATAATGCGCGAGCATGGTATCGTAAATGTCCCCCTTTACTTCAATTTCATAGTTTTTAAGCACAAGCATGTCAAATTTTACATTCTGACCTATCTTGGCTATTTTCTCATCTTCAAATACGCTGCGAAAAGAATTCAGTATCTTCATCACCTCTTCTTTGTCTTCGGGTACCGGAACATAGTAGGCTTCTCCTTCAACATAGGAAAAAGACATCCCAACCAACTCTGCTTCCCGTGCATTTATGGATGTTGTTTCAGTATCAAAGCAAAACTCTTTTTGTTTTTTCAGATGTCCGACCAGATCATCAATGAGCGTTTTATCATTTATGAGGTGATAGTTATGAACCGTATTTGCTATGTTATTTCGTACCAATACCGGTTCTTCCTTCGCAGGTTCTTTCGTATAGGATTCAGAACTTTGCATATCCGGAAACATCGACAACTGACCACTGGCAGGCACTGTTCCTCCTATGCTGGAAGATCCGAATACACGTTTTGCCAGCGTCCTGAATTCCATTTCATCGAAAATGACTTTAAGTCTTTTTTCATCAAAACCCGAATATTCAAAATCCGATTCTTTGAATTCGAGAGGCATATCCGTAACAATGGTGGCTAATTCCTTAGATAGCAATCCCTGTTCGGCAAAGTTGACCACATTTTCTTTCTGTTTCCCTTTCAGGTCATCTACATGTGCGATCAGGTTTTCAATCGTTCCGTATTCTTTAAGAAGTTTGACTGCTGTTTTCGCTCCTATACCCGGTATTCCGGGGATATTATCCGACGCATCACCCTGTAATCCCAGAATGTCCCGTACCTGATCAACATTTTCTATATCAAACTTTTTTAAAACCTCAGGCACTCCCAAAACATCTACTGCATTGCCCATATATGCCGGTTTATATAAAAAGATATGCTCATCCACCAACTGCGCGTAATCCTTGTCCGGAGTCATCATAAAAACTTCAAAACCCGATTTTGCAGCTTTTTTTGCAATAGTCCCGATAATATCGTCAGCCTCAAAGCCCTGTTGCTCCAACACCGGAATATTAAATGCTTCCACCAGCCTTTTTACAATCGGTGTACCGGTCCGGATATCTTCTGGAACTTCTTCCCGGTGAGCCTTGTATTCCTCGAATTTCTCATGCCGGAAGGTAGGGCCATGCACATCAAAAGCAACTCCGATATGCGTAGGTTTTTCCTTGTTTATAATTTCAAGTAAGGTATTGGTAAATCCCAGGACTGTGCCTGTGTTCAATCCTTTTGAATTGATCCTTGGATTTTTACTGAAAGCAAAATGTGCTCTGTAAATCAGAGCCATTGCATCCAGAAGAAATAATTTTTTTTGTTGGGATCCCATAGGCCGAATTTGACTATTTGAAAGAGGTTAAGATAACAGTTCCCGGAGAAACAATAAAAAGACATTCAAAATATTTTCGATATGACACGTCAGCTACACATGATTATTCATAATAAATAGTGTACATAAGTGTTTCACCTACTGCCTGCAAGGTCTTTTTATCAATTATTTCCATATTGTCAAGATGTGTATGATGATATTTTGGGAAATAGTAATTTTTCCTTTCCGGATCAAAATCCACGATATCGATCATCGGGATTTTCGCATTCCGGTTAACAAAAATATGATCGTCGGTAATCCCGGGGCTGTTGGAATTAATGAAATAGGTGGAATGTCCCAGATCCCGGGCATTCTTCCATATTTTTTTAACAATTTTTGGCGCAAATTGCATAGAGCCTCCTTCCCGATAAAATTTGGCGTTTTTTGCTCCTGCCATATCGAGTAATACCCCATAGTATGCCGAATATCTTGGCACATGAGGGTTTTTTGACCAATATTGAGATCCAAGGCACCACCACATGTGAACAAGATCGTTTTTTCTGGGTATTTCCTCCAAATCTTCATGTTCACCATAATCCTCACCATCAAAAAATACAATATCTATACCCACTTCGGGCTTTTCGTGTACTGACAAAGTCCGGGCGATCTCCAGCAGTATACCTACACCACTTGCCCCATCGTTTGCCCCGTCAATGGGCTTATCCCGGTCAACGGAGTCCTTATCGGCAAAAGGTCTTGAGTCCCAGTGTGAAGCTAGGAGGATCCTTTTTTCTGCTTCCGGATTAATGCTTCCGATAATATTTTTAAGCTTCAGCGATTTTCCGTCAAACGATTCATCGTCAAAATTCTGCTCGATCACGACAGCTCCATATTTTTTAAGCGTTTCCACCAGGAATTCACCACATAACTTATGCGCCTCGGAATTGGGGACTCTGGGACCAAAATGCACTTGTTGTTCAATAAAATAATAAGCAGAATCACTGTTAAACGACGGAACCGTTACGGATTTTTGCGGATTCGGTGATTTATTTTCGTTTTGAGAAGTTTTACTGTTCTCACAACCAGAAAATAAATACACACATAAAATACCTGTTATTATTATTTTATTCATGATTCTTCATATGCCCAGCCAACTTCCGACTTCATATCCTTTAATGTTATGCCATACTCTTTAAGCTTTGATCGGATCTCATCCACTTTCTCATATTCTTTTTTACCTTTAGCATCCGAATACAGATCAAGGATGATTTTCAGTATTCCTTTTATATCTGAAGGTTCTTCTTCTTTCAATCCCAGAACATCCTCCACAAACACAATGTATGTATCAATAAGTTTGTTAAAAGAATCTGCTCCAAGCTGTGCAGGCTTCAGATTTCCCGTAGATATAGAGTTGATCTTTTTCAGCAAATTAAATAGTTGAGCTATGGTCTGCGCTGTATTAAAATCATCATTCATCGCCCTGTAGCAATTTGCGATAATGCTTTCAATATTTTTAACAGACTTTTCATCGGGATCCACAGCTTCATCAACATAAGACAGACCTTTGGCGACATTCAGTCCGTTAACAAGCTTTTTATATCCCTTGGCAGCCGCTTTTAATGCCTCATTGGAAAAATCAAGGGTACTTGAGTAGTGGGACTGAAGCATGAAAAACCGGACTGTCATAGGACTAAACGCCTGATCAAGCATATTATGCGTGCCATTAAATAATTCATCCGGTAAAAAGGAGTTACCCAACGATTTACTCATTTTCTGTCCGTTCACAGTAAGCATATTCGAGTGCAGCCAGTACTTAACCGGATCCTTACCGGAAGCACCAACAGATTGAGCGATTTCACATTCATGATGTGGAAATTTCAAATCCATCCCTCCTCCATGAATATCAAATGTTTCGCCCAGATATTTCGAACTCATGACCGTACATTCAAGATGCCATCCGGGGAATCCGATGCCCCAGGGAGAATTCCAGCGCATGATGTGCGTCGGTCCTGCATTTTTCCACAGGGCAAAATCTGCTTTATTGCGCTTTTCGTCCTGGTTGTCCAGATCCCGCATACCTGCCATCAGATCTTCCAGTATCCTTCCGGAAAGCACCCCATATTGATATTGCTTATGATATTT